>NZ_NMPS01000032.1:0-6165 GCF_002261125.1 Siphonobacter sp. BAB-5385
TGACTTTGCCCGTGACCATCATTTATACCGGGCTGAGACGCTGACAGATTCAGCCATGCACCGGATTGTCTCCAAATATTACAATCGCTTGCCTGAGGCCGAAACGTAGAAGTGCCTGCGGCTCTGATCACCGAATAAGACATCCGGCCCCGACTCCTTCTTGAACGTGGGAAGGAACACCGAAAAAGGTTTTGGGTTGAATTTTCCTCTTCTGGCTGGCTTTGCTGGCCGGAAGGAGTCGGGGCCTTAACCACTTCAATCGCATGAAAAAGCAGACTATTGCAAACGGCTGGTATCAGGCCATCTGGGACGTAGAAAAGAATTTGGATCCCGCCATCAGTGAAGAACGCAAACGTCTACTCGACGGCAGAACGGAAGCCTTCTTTTATGTGCAGGGGCTCTTTTTCAACCAAGACGAAGATCACCAAATCGCTCTTGAATACATTGCTCTTACTCCGGGTGGGGTGTACGTGAAACTAGACAGTGAAATTCATCCTCCCGATATGGCAAAAGACCCCAGCCATGTATCACTCCTGGAAGTCGAGCAGCGTATTAATGTGTTCGAGGTTCTTATTCAGCTTTCACCCGGTGATGCTGAGAAAACAGATAAGGATCATGAAATCCGCCGGGCTTACAGTGCCGTGGATGCTCGCGAAAAGTTCAATCTGTTTTACAACATTGATGACATCTTTTAGAATGGAAATCCTACTGATCATCAAACGCGATTTTCTTGACTTCCTGGCTCAGCTGGAACTGGTCAAAATCCTCTCCAAGTGCTTTCGCTCCCTTCAGGTGTTCACGAGTGACCCCCTGGACGATAAAGATCAGGATCCTGTACTCTACCACATGGGCCACATTATCTGCTGGCTGCTCCTGTTCTTTCTGGCGATTGGTCTTCTAGCCATGTGCTGGGGGCTTACGTACGAGCTGAGTGAATGCTTTCTGGGAGGTCTATACATGATTGGCGGGCCGATTCTCCTGATTGCTGGCTTTTACCTCTGCTACCTGGTTACGAAATAATCTCTCTGGCACTTCGCAGTTCGCGGATTTTAGGTTAGGTGTATTACGCACTTCGTAGGGCTTTGCTCTACAGAAGTGCCAGAGAGTCAAAATAATACTTGTGTATGGGAGATTGCACACTCGCTTATAGTTCTGCTGACAGGGAGTGTTTCTTTTGACCGGATGGCGGAACGGTAGACGCTATTAAGCAGTAGGATGATGCTCTAACCTGAGGGTTGCAGGAAATGGCAACTGGGGTAGCGAGGCGAAAAAGAGACCTCGGATAACAAAAACTTGCAACAGGTATCGGTGCAATTCCGAGGATAAAAGAAGCAAATGAGCAGCACAACATCCATGCAGGTTCGAATCCTGCTCCGGTCGCAATCAGGGAGCCACTACACGGTTGGCGGATCGTGTAGAAACAGCTGGCGGGCCTAAGGCTCCCTGACCAATTTTAACTCTTAAATACTTTGAAGGTATGGCAACGTGGTTTTTAGGAAAGATTCGGTTTACCAAGGAAATCGACGCCGGAAAGTTTCAAACGGTAACCGAGGCGTATTTACTCGACGCCGTATCGTTTACGGATGCTGAAGCTCGGCTGTATGATCTGCTGGGCGACAACGCTCCCGACTTTCGGGTGATCAGCATCGTACCCATGAAAGTGCAGGAGGTTTTTCACGTCGAAGGACCGGAGGTCAAGTGGTACAAGGTTAAAATCATGATTACGACCTTCGATGAAAAAATCAAAAAGGAGAAGAAAAATGCAGCCTCCTTTCTGGTAAATGCTGATTCGATCCACCAAGCCCATGATCGGGTAGAGGAGGCTTTGGGCCGCGTAGAGGACTACGAAATTACGGATGTTGCTCTGACGCCTATTCTGGAAGTGGTACCCTATACTGGAGAGCGAACGGATACAGTGGCAGAGATTGCCAAAGACTTACTTGATTCTATGCAGCATCTATCAAAAAAAGGCGTGGAGGTAGAGGTGTCGATTAATGAACCTTTTCCCGAAGAAAAGAAACGCACTTGGAACGCAGAACCTGAAAAGGAAAAGCCTCTGAAGACCGGCAAGGATTATTCGCCACGGTCCAAACATCAGAATTACCCCAAAGTGGATTCAGTGAATTACGATTAACCACCTTTTAACCCCTCTTATTTATGTCAGCAGTAGCAGAACTTACCCCCGCAGCTGTCGGGGAGCAGGTAACCAATACCCTTTTATCTGCCTTTGAGGTCGATACGAAGGTATTAGAGGCCAATAAGGAGAAATATCTGGGCCTTGAATTACTCGAGCTGGATGACAAGAAAACCTACGACGAGGCCATTGCAGGTCGTAGGCTGGCCCGTGAAACCCGCATTGCCATCCAGAAGAAATTCAAGGAGTTCAAGGCGATTGCCAAGGATGCCGTCACAAAAACGGAAGAAAAGGCTGAAACCCTGATCAAGTTGGTTTCTCCCGTAGAAGATCACTGTGATGATATTGTCAAGCGGTACGAGGAGGAGAAGGAGCGGATTCGTATCGATAAGCTTCAGCAGAAAGCCGCACTTGTCAAATCGCGAGTGGAAAAACTGACGAGCCTGGGAGCCTTTTTCGACGGGACTTCTTACAATCTGGGCAATCTGGTAGTAGAGCACGAACAGCTCGTTACGTATTCAGATGACGAATATTCCCAGTGCGTGGATCTGGCCACGCAGATGGCCGAAAAGATTCGCCTGGATAAAGAGGCTAAAGAGAAGGCTGACTCGGAGGAGCGGCAGCGTCTGGAGGCCGAGCGTAAACGCATCGAGGAGGAGAATGCCAAACTCCGGGCCCAGCAGGAAGAGGAGCGGAAGCGGATGCAGGCCGAAATGGATGCTCTACGTAAGGAGCGTGAGGAGCTGGAGGCTGAAAAGAAAGCTGTAGCGGATGCTAAAGCTAAGGAGCTGGCCGAAAAGCGTAGAGCTGAGAAGGCAGAAGCCGACCGGCTGGCCGCTGAGGTAAAGGCCAAAAAGGACGAAGAGGAACGGATTGAGCGGGAAGCCCGGGAGAAAAAGGAGGCAGAGGCTAAAAAGAAAGCCGACGCCGCCCGTCAAAAAGCCTTGGCTCCCGATAAAAAGAAGCTGTTGAAGCTGGCTGATCAGATCGAAGCTTTTGATCTCCCCGAACTAGCTCATGTTGATGCTCAGGGCGTAACGGATTATGCACGAATGATTTTGGATTCATTATCAAAGACCATCCGGGAAAAGGTGGAGAAGTATTTGTAAGTTCTTATTTGCAAATATGAAAATATGATTTAGTTTTGATGATCGGATTTCATTGGGAGGTAGAGGGCCGAATGAGAACCAACAATATTAGACTAAGGACACCTCTTTTTAGGTGGCTGAGTAGGGTCCTCTACCCCGAAAAGCTGCCATAAAAAGGGGTGTTTTTTCTATCAAAAGCATGGACAAGCAACCCGATGTGCAGGGGTTCATGAACTTCCTGCAAAAGAAATTATCGACCGGATTTCCTGAGCAAATCTCCATGGAGAAAGAACTCCGGCTGCATGGATTACCCGAGGGCACACTCAAGGCAATGCTGGCGGCTAAGTTCATTGTCAAGGACAACAGTACCATGTCCAGAAAGCAGGAAACACCGAGTTACGTATTTGGTCCGGACATTCTAAAACTAAATGCACTGCAACGTGCTGAGAGGCTTATGGAGATTCTTCCCGACGGAAAGCCCCTGGCTACCCATCCACCGACCGAAGTACATGTAAATCCACTTCAACCGCTTCTTAGCAAGCAAACAGGATCTAGGACTTTCTTTGACAAGGAGGATGTCGAGGCCATTCAAAAGCAGGTGGATAGCGGCGAAATACCGATTGGTGGTGAGAAGGCTTCGACCTATCGGATCCAACTGGCTGAAACACTAATGCCGGAGGAGTTTGATTTTGAATCCGATGCCTGGGAAAAAGCGGGAGAGTATTTAAGGATCGATCCCAAGCAAACTGTAATCGTATTTGAGCAAAAGGCGGTTTTACGGGCGGTGATTACAATTGAACGCGTATACTAATAAGCGTTAGTGTTTTTAACATGAGCAATTACACGGGAATATGGACGCCGCGAGGCATTTTGGAGCTGGCAGGTTTGAATCTTCCCGACAAGATGATTTTGTCTCATGTGATTGGCTTATCCAAGTCGAAAGGCTACTGTAGCGAGAGCAACAGTGACCTGGGTAAGGTCTTTCAAATGGACCCACCCAACGTGAGCCGGATCCTGAAGCGGCTGGAGGATATGGGGACGATTCGGAAGCTGGTTATTCGGGCGAAGGGAAACGAGCGGCGGCTGTACCCTACTATCAATATGATAATAGCCTACTATCAATATGATAATAGCCCCCTATTATCAAAAACGCAAGAGGGTCATATCAATTTGATAATAGCCTCTTATCAATCTGATAATAGCCTATATAAGGAAGATAAAAAAGATTTAAAAAATATTCCTCCTACACCCCCCGCCGTGCGTGTGGAAAACTTTCAACCAGATGGCTTTCAAATCGGAAGATCTCCAGGAGAAAAGCCCCCGGTTGCGGACCACCCCCAACTGCCGCCAGTCTGGCAAGCGGTGGCCAGCGAAATTACCTCAAACGACATGTGCAGGATTTTCGCCAATCGCCAGATTAAAGCTTACCAGTTGGAGCAGACCTACCCCGACTTTGAAAGTATCCTGAATGAATTCATCGAAGGAAAGCGAATTCAGAACGAAAAGCCGGGGTGGAGGGATGGAGACGATATCCGCAGCAATTTCAGAGACTGGATTACCCGGTTTCTACCCAAAAAACAGGAACAGCTAAACAATCAAGGCCATGCAGCCAATCAACCAGTTTACTCGCCAGTATTCAGTGGCCGTAGCAACGGAAGATTCCAAAGCCACGGCGGCCTCAAGCCTCCAGGCGGCCAGCCCAGTGACGACGAGTTCGGGGAGCTATAAGCCCGTTAGTGCCGATCAGGTACGAATTGATAAGGGAGATCGAAAGATAGTGGCCAAAGTGAAGCGTTTGTTTCGTGAGCAAAAGAAAGCATTACCTAAGCAATATCTGGACAGGCTCGCGATGATTCGGGATGCGGCCCGCAAAGAAAAGGCTGGACTGATTAACCGAATCAATTACAACCAGCAGATCAGCAGGCCAATAGAGTACCCCACGTTCACGGCTGAAACCTATCACGCCTGGCTGCTCAAAAAAACGCGGGAGCTGGGCACGCCGCTAGTGGTCACGGATCACAACTGGGAAATCATTCAGGCTCTGGCCATGTACTTCACCCGGGATCCCAGAGCTGAAGCCTTCGGGCTGGACTTGAATAAAGGACTACTGATTCACGGCAAGGTGGGTAGAGGTAAGACCTACATTCTCAAGGCCTTCCGTACCAACCCCTCAGCTTCCTTTCTGGTGGTGCCCTGCTCGGAAATCTCAGACCATTACACCCAGGATGGGGCAGACGCATTGGACAAGTACTCGAGTCTGGCCAAAGGGGTTCCTAGTCCTTTCAACGGTGATACCTCGTATGGCTTCTGCTATGATGATCTGGGTACGGAGGAGACAGCCAGCAGCTACGGCAACAAGCGTAACGTGATGGCTGAAATTATCCAGCGGGTGTACAATCGAACAGAAATGAAGGGACGGGTGCATCTGACCACCAATCTAACTTCCAAGCAGATCGAAGAGATGTACGGGTTACGCATCCGTAGCCGGCTTCGGGAAATGTTCAACATTATCAAGTTCCCTTCCGAGGCTCCGGACATGAGAAAGTAAAATCCCCGACCGCAGCACAGTCAGGGATTCCATGTAATCGAAAAATAATAATCAAACACAAAGATGATCACTTCAATCACAAAATCCAATCAATTGCCCGTTGCTCACGTAGCTACGCCCCTGGCACCTCGTAAGAAAGCCGGGTACAAATGGTACAACATCATCATCTGGTCGCTGGTGTTCGTCATCACGGTCGTAGTGTGGGTAGGTCTGGGCTTTCTGATACGCAAATATGAATTCCGTCTGACGTTCACCAAGACCGTCGTATTCAAGAAAGGAGGTCAGCTGTGAGTAACTACCAACAGTTTTTAGAAAACAAGATCGCTCACACGCCTAAAGCAGGCTTTGCGGTCAGTGAATCAGAGATCAATCCGATCTGTTTCCCGCACCAAAAA
>NZ_NMPS01000033.1:0-50752 GCF_002261125.1 Siphonobacter sp. BAB-5385
TGACTTTGCCCGTGACCATCATTTATACCGGGCAGAAACGCTGACGGACTCAGCGATGCACCGGATTGTTTCCAAATACTATAACCGCTTACCGGAGCCCGAAGTGGTATCATTACCCGAACCAGTGAAGCAATTGGGCTCGAGTGCTGCTTAAACGTGAACTAGAAAGTCCGCCTGTGAAAAAAGATAGGTGCAGGAGAGAAGAGGCGGACTTTCTAGGAAAGCGTAACGTTTTCGTTAACGGGCTTAAGTCGATTAATCACGTCACGTAAAACGATGATTTGTTCTTTCAGTAGAGCAATCACTTCATCACGGTCACTGACCTGTTTTTCAAGGAATTGAATTTGTTTTTGTAGTAATTCCACGCCGAGTAAGGGGCCTTCCGTTTCCGCATTAATGCTTTCAGAAGGTACTACAGGCGTAAGCGTGATGTACGTCTGACCCGTGCCACGAAGTAACCAGTTACAGTCCAGGTCATGGTAAACCGTGGCAATGGAAGTAAGGGTATCGTAGCTGGGCTGCGTTTTCCCCTTAAGAATCGAGTACAATTTAGCGGGTTTCGAAAACCCTAGTTCCTGACTGAAACGATAAGGCGTCAGCTTCTTGAGCTGGATGAGGTGAGAGAGTCTTTCGTAGATAGTCGTCATTGAAGATGATTCCATAGTGATGCAAGAGTTGTTGTGGCGTGCAGCAAAAGTAGTCAATCGTTTTTTAAATTCTTGCGTCAACTGCTCAACAAATTTTTGATGTTTCTAAAATAACGGGAATAGTTCCTGATTCTGAAATGATCAAACTTCATTCTGAACCGATACTGGGCCGCTTGTCCTCGCAACCTTCGGTGGAGCACCAATTGTTGCAGGGCCTGACATCCCTGAGCATACGTCAGGCAGCTACGCCTTCGGCAAGTATGCTGGAATTATATGAACACTTACGGGAAAATTCCACCTTTGGTACAGCCTGGCGTTTTCCCAAGTGTAGTGAAATCGGGCGAAAGCTGGGAAAAGATACGGTAGTAAAGCTTTTGTGCGTAACCCTGGCTGACTTATCGATAGCTGCTCAGGCAGACTGTCGGTTGTTGCCCGCTCAGATTAGCTCGCTGGCCGAAGAATTGGCTCAGCAGTTTCCCTACGAAAGTTACCGTGAATTTGTGGTGGCGTTTAAGGAAGTACGTTCACGCGTGAGTCGTTGGCGTAGACCGTTAAGCCGTCGCCGTATTGTTCAGCTTTTGCACAGTCACTTTGAGCGGCGGGCTGAATATCTGGAACGTTTTCATGGCAGTTTTTCCGAGAAAAATACGGCCTACCCCCAACGGGCCTAGTCTATAGATTGTTTTAACTAACTGAGTACCAAAAAGAAGTAAGCCATGCCTTCAAAAATAACCCCATCGCCGGTTCTTCCCGTTGAAGCAATGGCTTCAGTCGCTAGTCGTTCGCGTAAAGTAACGAAGGTGCCTAAAGATCTTATTGAAAAAGTTTCGCCGCAGGTTTGGCAGGAAGTTCAGGCCCTCAAGCACGAGTACAAAGAGCCTAAACGCTGGCCAACGCGGTTGCTACTCGATACACCGACGCTGGATTATCTCATTCGTGACGCGTACCGCCTTTCTCAAACGGCCGTGGTTGCCATTAACGAGCCGGGTACGGTGTGTTTCGTTAGTGAATGTTCCTGGCTCGAGCTGGCTGAAAAAATGAAACAGGGCTTGTACGGAATCCGGGTCAACTTTGGTGAGTTCATGCAACAGGTCATGAATCACTATAAGTTACAGTTACTACCTATGGATGCCCAGGCCCTTGAAAAATACCGTAATCTGACGGCTCTGACCGCCCCGACAAAACGCATTACCTGCGGCTGGCTGGCTGCTCAGGCCCTGGCAACCGGAGCAACGCTGATTTCCCCCGACGGCCATTATGAGTTATACCGTTCGCAGGGAGTGAAACAGCTTTGGTAAGCCTTGCAGCAAATTGTTTATTCTACCCACCTATACCTAACTAGGCCCGGTCTGTTTCAGGCTGGGCCGCTTTTTTTGCTAGGCAGGGTATCAGCCTTTAGGAAAAATGGAAAAGAAACCGTCGAAAAAAGCCTTTCAGTATGATCTGGACTTTCGGAAAACCAATTTTCGGGAGCATCCGGAATTGTATCGCGTAGGCGTAGGAGAGCAGGGGGTATTGCTAGTCGAACCCTATAAATCAGAAATCCTGCCCCTGTGGCGATTTCGGACCGAAGCCATTGCTCAGGAATCGGCGGAAGCGATTTATAAAAAATTTGAAACGTATCTGGCCGAGCAGGATTTTGTGGGAGCAGATATGGCCCGGAAGTATTTACAAATGGGCTTTACGCGAGCCCGACGATACGCCAACCATGCCAGCGGAAAAAAGTACACGGAACAGGAAAGCGATTATGAACCCGAAACCCGGGCGTATCCGTATTCTTCCGGAAGTATTCACAAGAAAAATCCGCTCCGTCCGCAGGAGGAAGATGCGTTGACCAGCGAAAAAGCAAAGGCCGCCACGGTCTTTAAAGCGTACTGGGATCAGGCCCGTCAGCACCCGGAATACCTGAAGCAAAAAGAAGCCTTTAACGAAAAGTACGTAAGAGGGAAGTAGCCGAAGTTGAAAATCTTCCCGAAAGCCCTAAGCCTTCGGGAAGAACGATCGAGCGATCGTTGATAATCAGGCAACCAGACGCCAGGGCTCACCCTGATTGAAATCAAAGTTTACTTCTTTCCAGGTTTCCAGCAGAAACTGATACTTCTTACGACCCTCTGCCAGAAATTCCGGCGTTGTTTCAAACCAGAAAATATCGTACGGTTCTTTCTTCTGAACGCCTACGAAAATAAACTGCTTCCCCGTACCTCCCAGGCTATCCAGATAAAAGGCCGCCTGCCGGTCATATTCCAGATTATGACACTGACTGATAAAGTCCTGATACGAACGGGCTGAAGTAGTCTTCAAATCCAGTACGACCCGGTTTTGATACACCATATCCAGACGAGCCTTGCAGAGTAAATCCGTAGCCGAATCCGTAAATAACTGAGCGTGCTCCTTTTTGGAGTACTGACGGTACCAGTTAAACGCTTTATGGGAACGCAGATTCTTCTCTAGTAAAGCCAGTCGTTCCTGGTCTGCGGTATGTACCTCAATTTGCGGAACGTTCGGCTCCAGTAGCGTTGCGTGCAAAGCCCGGCCAAAAGTGGCAGTACGGGGAGGGATATACGATTTCTTACCAAATAAGTAATCCCGAAAGCGGCTTAGGTCGCTATTCGAGATCCGGCGAAGCTGCCGGTAACTTTCTTCATTCATTTTCGTCTCCATTGCTGATATAATTCCAGTCCCTGTGAAGTAGCCTGCGATAATTCGCGGGCCGTAAGTTTACAATCCCGATAGATCCTCATTCCCTCGGGCGTCAAGTGCCCATGCCGGGCTACGTCCTGACGAATACAGAGCAATGCGAATGATTTATTAGACATACGGGTGGCTGAAATTAAGAGGCAATTTTACCCGGCGTGAATGGAATTTCGTCGGCCACTTTCGGAGCCATATTGCGTAACAACGCCTCGGTCTGATTGAACGCGTGGGCGTACGCAGCGGCTGAAGTAGGTACGCAGCCATAGGCGTACAACATACCGGGCCAGTACCGAAGCCGCTGAATGGCCGGACACTCTTCCCGGTACGCCACGATCGTTACAAAACCGTCTTCCTGACGGAAAAAATGTTCGCCATCGGGCGTCTGATAGAACAAATCTCGTTGAATAATCATCGCGTGGAATGGTCAATAGTTGATATACAAATATACATAAATAGTTGAATAATTGACTCAAAAAAATAGATTTTATTTCAGTTTTTTACTTTTAATGCTGGCAACTATGCAAATGTTTGGGTATATTTGAATAAAAAAGATAATCACCGATGGAAGAAAATATTGTTCGTCAGAAAACGGTGAAGGATGCCGATCGGGAATTTGAACGGGCGTTGCGTCCCCTCTCGTTCGACGACTTTACGGGTCAGGAAAAAGTGCTGGAGAACCTGAAGATTTTCGTTCAGGCGGCGAAGCAACGCGGCGAAACGCTCGACCATGTATTGTTACACGGACCTCCGGGTCTGGGCAAAACGACGCTCTCTCACATTCTGGCTAACGAGATGGGAGCCGGACTGAAAGCAACCACTGGACCCGTACTGGAAAAGCCCAGTGATCTGACGGGCGTGCTAACTACCTTACAAATGGGCGACGTACTGTTCATTGATGAGATTCACCGGCTCAATCCTGTGGTAGAAGAGTACCTGTACTCGGCCATGGAAGATTACCGGATTGATATTTTGCTCGATTCCGGGCCTAACTCCCGAACCGTACAAATCGGTTTAAATCCTTTTACTTTGATTGGAGCCACGACGCGGGCGGGGCTGCTTACCTCACCGTTACGGGCCCGGTTTGGTATCAACTGCCGACTGGAATACTACGACGCGGATTTGTTGTCCAGCATTATTACCCGTTCTTCGACCATGTTGGGTACGCCCATCGAGCCGGAAGGAGCCATGGAGCTGGCTCGCCGGAGTCGGGGTACGCCGCGGATTGCCAATAACCTGCTGCGTCGTACGCGTGACTTTGCTCAGGTCCTGGGGAATGGAATCATTACGCGGGATATAGCCTCGCTGTCTTTGAAAGCCCTGGAAGTAGATGAGGGAGGGCTGGACGAAATGGACAACCGGATCCTACTGGCGATTATTGAGAAATTCAAGGGAGGTCCGGTAGGTCTTTCCACCATTGCCACGGCTATCGGGGATGAAGCGGAGACAATTGAAGAAGTATACGAACCGTTCCTCATTCAGGAAGGATACCTAATGCGTACACCCCGGGGTCGGGAAGCTACCGAAAAAGCGTATCGTCATTTAGGTTTTGATTTTCCTACAAAGACAAACGCCTTTCAAATCGCTGCTTAAAAAGGATTTTGAAGCTTAGTAGTAATCTGAATTTCAGGAAAAGAACAGGTAAAAAGAGTTGGTATTACCGACTCTTTTTTTTGTATCACCTGAGCTGATTTTAAAAGATTGAATTACCAGAAATGTAAATTTAATCAAACATAAACCAGACAGGTAATTAAGGATTTATTAGGAAATTATACCTAACATAAAAGACGAAGTATTGAAAACTAGTATGAGGCTTAAATAATGATAGTTCATTAAGTCATACAAGCCTTATCAATCATTAAAATGTTCAGCGTATAAATGTATGAATATAAAGCAGAGCCTCAATAACCGTATTTTTTTAAGTTTAATTTAAAAATTGATCATTGATAACTGCTACGAATAGAAGCTGATTGCCTACTTTTGCACGTCTCCTTTTAAACAGGAGATTTAATTGAAGTAAGTTTGGCGGCTTAGCTTCAATTTATGTAAAGTAGAAGCGTCGATGTTTTTAATATCGACGCTTTTTGTTTGAAAAAAAGAGGATAATAGATTCTGAAAAGAAGAAGATTAGAGTACTAATAAAAGCAAATTAAATTTTTTCAAGAATCTAAAAGGATCAACAAATAAGAAAATAAAGTAAGGATTAGTGGGCTGGATTTTATTCGCCACCAGCCGTACGCTAACAGGTACGGCTGGCGATTCATCGTCTTACGCTCGGTTGGTCGTTTCGCTTAAGACTACGGGTAAATCCAACAGGCGGGCCACTCGCATTTCGGCTTCTCTGAATTCACTTTCTGTACAGGGATCGCAGGCCAGTTTGCCCAGCGTGTCCGGACGCATACGAGTCCGTTCAACAAGCGGATTAAACTCATACAAACAGATAATCTTCACTTCGTCACCCTGGCATTTAAAATACTGGCCACCGCCTTTTGATTTCATAAAAATGGTTTCCTGAGTCATGGCTGTTAACTGGGTTGAGTAGGGTTACAATCTATTTCGGGTTTACTTGCTCAGGCCGCAATCTGGCCTGATAACGGAAACAACCGTGTATCTATCTCGGGCCGAATCCGCTCGGTAAAACGTCTTTGAACAAAACTGTTCTGTAAGTATTCGGGCAACGTAGCCAGAAACTCACGGTACGCCGCTACACCCATCGCTTTCACTACATACGCTTCGTGTACGGCGTTGATATGGTCCACGATGTCAAGCAGACATACATTGAAAAGCTTAAAATCCAGGTCAATATTCACGAAACGTTCTATCTCGCGATTCGTAGAGGAAATCCGGAGTCGCGAAAACAAATCCAGAAACGTTGTTAAACCAACCCGGTCGGAGAGTTCCTGCCAGTTTCGCTGACTGAATTTTTCCAGAATCTTACCCGTACGTTCACTCCGTAAAGCAATAGCAGGGTTGGTCTGTAATTTCTGCCGCAGCGAACGGAGCTGTAGGGTCCGCGTCGTACGCAAAAACTGTCCTACCTGAGCCTGAGCTTCAAAGGGAGTATCTGCCAGTAATAAACCCGGTTTCCGATGCCCACGCGGCAGTCGGTGCACGTGGTAATGATCCAGCGGACCGTCGGCGTAAAAGCTTAGGTAACGGGGGTAGTATGAATTAGCGACCAGTCGACTGGTACGTCGGCGAATGTTCATCTCGTCGTTGGTCAGTACGCCCTGCGTAGCCAGAAACGCCCGCAGGCTATACCACACGCAGTAATAGGCCTGGGGGAAGGTCCAGTGTAAGGCATTCGACAGAAACGAGTCATCACCCATGGAGGCTGTATTCCGCAGTGCATATTCGGTATTCCAGGCATTCAGTAACATCCGCTTGGTCATGTCCAGACTTGCCTCGTTCATACGGGGAGCGTAGGTACGGAATCGATCCAGATCAGCTAATTTGCTATTCTCTTCCGTATGCCGGATGTGGTAGTGAATACCAAAAAAGTGGTTCAGAAAAACGCGGGCGGCAATGGACTGTTTCCACTGCTCGTCCTCTTCCTGATGTATCGCTAAGGACTGATTATTTTCTTGCATTTTTTCAAGGAGGCTTATGGATTAATAGAACATCCTTTACTAGACTTATGTTCCTTAAAGATAATTATTTTGTAGGAGATAGTAATCTGATAATCAATATTTTAATACTATATTTTTTGCGATTTTGAAATATTTTTCTGACTTCAAAAAAACAGGATTCTGGCGGGTCGAATCGGACGCTTATTCAAGCGAAAATCAGAGCGTTTTTACGTCAGAAATCGTCGGAATCCAGCCCCGTCGTCCGTCCGACAAACGAATGAATTCGTGGGCGGCAGCAGTGCCCAGTACGTCGATAGTCGTTCCTTTAGGAAGTGTATCCGCTACGGCTTCCGTGAGGTTTTCCCGGAAGATTCCCATCGTCGTAAGTTTCCGTCGACTGAGCCGTTTATCCGTAGGCTGAATACTGCTGGCGAGTACATACCCTCGCTGCCCTTCGGGGGTCTGGACCCGGAAGTATCCCTTGGTGGCCGCTTCCACCCATACGATCGCGTGTCGGGGCAACCGTTGTCGGGTCGTACGCGACGGGGGCAAACTACTGAAGAGGGCGGTCGCTTCCCGGGTTCGCAAGGTATCCGCGGATCGTTTGGAAACCGTAGCGGCGGGCAATTCCGGGGCCTGTACGTACGGGAGGGGATCAACCGCCCCGCCTGAGCGATAGATGCCAAAATGCAGGTGTGGAGCCGTCGTGATGGCGTTGCCCGTATTGCCAACCGTTCCCAGCGTATCGCCCGCTCGTACGCGTTGCCCGGACTGAACCAACTGCTGGTCGAGGTGAGCGTAGTAGAGCGAGAGATTCAAGCCATCGGCGGAAAGATGAACGACGTTACCTCCCAGCGGATTCGTACCCGTGCGAGTGATGTAACCCGGCACCGAAGCCAGTAGGGGCGTACCGCGAGGAGCAATCACGTCAATTCCCTCATGTGAGCGGGCTCCGCCATCGCGGGCGGCTCCCCAGAAACTAATAATGTGTTGGGCGGATTTCCCGGCAACGGGGAAAGCCAGCAGGGGTTCCGTCCGTAAACGAAGCGAAAACTCACCTTCGGATTGTGAAAGCTGCGGTTGCAGGCGGAGCAAAAGCGGCGTATCGTCCGTCGCCTCCCAGCGGAGGATGCGGTTTTTCTCCGATACATATGCCAGACGTTGAGGGGAGGCATTTTCCCGGAGCTGAAACAAGTCGAGAAAGTACAGACTATCCGTACTGTTCAACTGAACTTCCAGCCGCCGACCCGCGGGTAGGGTAAACTGGTACGTAAACACCCGCTGACCACCCGCCGGGAATACGCCGTCTTCCCGAAACGGCAGTGAAACAATCAACGAATCGCGAAGGGCCGTTTCGCCCGCATGAAGCCATTGCTGTACGGCTTCTGTTTCGAGCATGCCCTGTTTGCGTAAGGTACGGACGTAGGTGTCACGGGGAGATTGTTCACCCAGGAGTGCCTGAATGACGGTGCTTGGCTTATTGCAGGCACTCAGCAAGCCAAGCAGCAGCAGCGTGACCAGTGTATATGATTTCATAGCTATACTTCGGAATAATCAGACGGGTATTCCAGAAAAGAGAATGCCAGAGAAAAGGGCCAAAATCAGGGTGGTTTTTCGGGTCAGGCTAGGGATGCGTTCACCGGATCGCGTCTTTATAGCGAATGATGCTGTATCGATGCTATGAAGAAAATCCTTGTTTTTGCCAGTTTGCTGGTTAGTCTCTCGTTTCAAACCCTCGATTCCCGGAAGCAGGTCTTCCTGATTGGCGATTCGACCCTGGCTACTAAACCGAATCCACAGGACCCCGAACGGGGTTGGGGACAAATGCTGCCCGAATTTCTGGATGAGACCGTAGTGGTTCGTAATCACGCCGTTAACGGTCGCAGTACGAAAAGTTTCATTAACGAAGGTCGCTGGAAGAAGGTGCTGGACGAGCTGCACGCGGGGGACTGGGTACTAATTCAGTTTGGGCACAACGATGAAAAAAAGGAAGATTCCACCCGATATGCCGATCCGCAAACGACGTACCGCGAAAACCTGACCCGTTTTATTCGGGAAACGAAAGCGAAGGGAGCACATCCCGTACTGATTACGCCCGTGATGCGTCGCCGGTTTGACGAAAAAGGAACGGTTCAGGATACGCACGGCGACTATCCGGCGGCCGTAAAAGCCGTGGCTCAGCAACAGAACGTACCTCTGGTGGATTTGCATCAAAAAAGCCGTCAATTGCTGCAAACCATGGGCGTAGAACCCTCCAAACGCCTGTTTTTGTGGTACACGCCCGGCTACTTTGCCAGTCGGCCCAAAGAAGTGAAAGACGATACGCACTTTTCGGCGTACGGGGCTGCTCATATGGCCGCTCTCGTGGCCGATGGCCTGCGGGAAGAGAAAACGGAATTGGCCAAAGCTCTGAAAAAGAGTCCATTTCAGGAAAAGCTGGCCTACGAACTTCCCCAGATTTATCAGCCTGTTTTCCGGAAAGATACCTTTCGGATTGAAAACTACGGAGCCAAAGCTGACGGACAGACCCTAAATTCTATCGCCATCAATAAAGCCATTACAACCTGTAGCGAAGCCGGTGGCGGCACGGTACTGATAGCCTCGGGCTTGTGGTTAACGGGACCAATTGTCCTGAAAAACAACGTCAATCTGCACCTGCAACGCGGAGCTTTGTTGCAATTCAGCGATCGTAAAAGTGATTATCCCTTGGTAAAAACAACCTGGGAAGGACTGGACGCCATTCGTTGTCAGGCTCCCATTAGTGCTACCGACGTACACGACATTGCCATTACGGGCGAAGGTTTTATCGATGGAGCCGGAGATGGCTGGCGAGCCGTGAAAAAAGCAAGTTAAACCCGCCCGCCTGGGAGAAACTCGTGGCCTCGGGCGGTGTTGTAGACGGGGAAATCTGGTACCCGTCCGAGCAGTCACTCAAAGGGGCTAAAGTGAAAGGAGCGGTAAGTCTGGCGAATGGCTTTGATTTCAAGAAGTCCGAAGAAATCCGGGATTTCCTGCGGCCCAATATGCTGAGTCTGACGCGTTGCCAGAACATTCTACTTGAAGGCGTTACTATTCAAAACTCACCTGCCTGGTGTGTACACCCGCTTTTATGTCAGGATATTACGCTGAAAAACGTGACGGTACGGAATCCCTGGTACGCTCAGAATGGCGACGGACTGGATCTGGAATCCTGCAAAAACGCTCTGATCGACGGCTGCACCTTCGACGTAGGGGACGACGGCATCTGTATCAAATCAGGCCGCGATGAAGAGGGTCGCAAGCGGGGAGTACCGACCGAAAATGTTATCGCCCGCAACAGTACGGTCTTTCACGCCCACGGCGGTTTTGTAGTAGGAAGCGAAATGTCGGGTGGTGCCCGGAATCTATTCGTATCGAATTGCTCGTTTCTGGGAACGGATGTCGGACTGCGGTTCAAAACTACGCGTGGCCGGGGTGGAATCGTGGAGGATGTATTCATCTCCGATATTCAAATGACCCGCATTCCCGGCGAAGCCATCTTGTTTGATATGTACTACATGGCAAAAGATCCCGTTCCGCAGACGGGCGACAAATCCGATCCGTTGCCGATCGAAGCCAAGCCCATCAATGAAGGTACGCCGCAATTCCGTCGGTTTTTCGTTCGGAACGTGGTTTGTAAAGGGGCCGAAACGGGAATCCTCGTACGGGGTTTGCCAGAAATGAATATTCAGGATATTCTGATTGAAAATTCCGTAATCGAATCCAATAAAGGATTGGTTTGTATTGAAGGACAGCGTATTACGTTAAAGAATGTACAGCTACTGAGCAAACAGATGCCAGTCATGCAGGTACAGAATAGTCAGGCGATTACACTGGATCGGATCGGGTATTCGCCTGCTTCTTCGCTCTTACTGAAAGTTTCGGGAGACCGTTCGAAACAGGTCGAATTGTTACATACGGATACTTCCAAGGCTAAAAAAGTACGGGAAGACGCTCGCTAAGGCGGACCTTCTGGATAGGAATGCCTTTCTTTGAGGCCGATTAACTCCGAGAATTATGGATCCGAAAGAATTACGTTTTGTGAAAGCTGATGACCTCTCCTGGGAAACCGTAGGTGAAGGCTTACGTCGGAAAGTACTCAGCTACGATTCCAGTTTAATGATGGTTAGGGTGGATTTCGAGCGGGGAGCGGTAGGAACGATTCATCAGCATCCGCATACGCAGATGAGCTACGTGGAAAGCGGTGTATTTGAAATCATCATCGGCGAAGAACGTCAGATGCTACAGAAGGGCGATGCCTACTACATTCCGCCCCATATGCCCCACGGAGCCGTGTGCCGCGAGCCGGGGGTACTGGTGGATGTATTCACACCGATGCGGGAGGACTTTGTGTAAATGCCACGGGTACCCGTGCAAATACCAAGGGTTGCTCCCATGGCTAGTTGTATGGAACTCCTTCGGAGTTTGTAATTTCAACCCCGAAGGGGTTCAAACTGATTAGCCCCGCATGCAATGCGGGGTATTATTTGCACCAGTCGTATGCCAACCCCGGAGGGATATACCCCCACATACAATGCAGGGACCCCATAGAAAAAGGGATACGGAACACCTTCCGTACCCCTTTTTCTATGTTCAAACAATCCTTACTTCGGTAATAAAGAAGTCAGGTGAGCTACAAACTCATCACTGTTATAATTAGCCATCCCTTCGTTCCGATCCACAATCTTGCCGTTGGCATCGATCACGAACGTTACAGGAATCGCCTGTGTTTCAAACGCTTTCGGTAGCGGTCCGGTAGGAGCGTACACGGGAAAGGAATACCCTTCTTTCTTGATAAAATCACGGGCGGCCTGAAGCTCCTCGTCTACGGTCAGCATCACAAATTCTACCGGTTTGCCCTGCATTTTTTTGTACAGCTTTTCAATGTCCGGCAACTCTGCCCGGCAGGGAGGACACCAGGTTGCCCAAACGTTCATGAATACGACTTTTCCTTTCAGGTCCGAAAGATTGATCGTTTTGCCGTCGAGCGTTTGTAGCGGAAAATCACCGGCTTCGGTTGTAGCCGTTTGAGCTGATTCTGCGGTCTTATTTTCGGTGTTTTCGGCCTTGGGTGAACTCTGACAACCCGTCAGAAACAACCCGGTAGTACAAAAGAGCATCGCTAATACCGACACCGTACTTTTTTTCAAGTTCATGAAACCTCTATTTATTTTTTAATCCAGTCTATCGCCCCAAAGCAGTTTTCTATTCAACATGCTTCTTGCGTAAAGATAAGCAAACCCTACGGCTTCCGGGCTATCCTGGGTGATTACATCGCATCGACGGGCTGAGGATGGGTAGGCTTGGTTAGCTTGCCAATGGTAAGGCCCTGGGCGATGAGTGAGAATACCACCACGAAATAGGTGATGGATAGAAATAGTTCATTGTTTAAGTGACTGTCAATGGAAAGGGCCAGAGCTACGGAAACACCACCGCGAAGACCACCCCAAACCAGAATCACCATCGATTGACGGTCGAGTTTTTCCCGAAACGGAATAATGCGGGAAGGAACGGCGATGGAAATCCAGCGAGCCAGCAGCACAATCACGATGGCAATCGTACCCACCAGCCAGTATTTACCCAAATCAGGGATCAGAATCAGTTCAAAGCCAATGAGCAGGAACAGACAGGCATTCATGATTTCATCAATCAGTTCCCAGAATTTTTCCAGGTAATCCTGCGTAATTTCCGACATCGCCTGCGTTTTTCCGTAGTTCCCTACCACCAGACCAGCCGCCACCATCGTCAGCGGACCAGAAATGTGTATGGCCTGGGCCAGCAGATAACCACCCATGACCACAGCCAGCGTAATCATAACGGATACTTTATAGTCATCGATACGTTTCATGGATTTGGAAGCAATAAAACCCAGAATGAGACCGACCAGCAGACCACCGACTGCTTCCTTTACGAGTAATAACGAAATAGAGGCTAGTGAAAATTCCGTACTGCTTTCGCGGGCCATTTCCAGCAACGTCAGGAAAACAACGACGGCTACGCCATCATTAAAGAGCGATTCACCCGCAATTTTGGTTTCCAGAGATTTAGGAACACCCGCCGCTTTTAGAATACTTAGTACCGCAATGGGATCGGTAGGGGAGATCAAAGCTCCAAAGACCAGACACTGAATGAGCGGAATATCCATATGTAAAAATCCCAGCGTAAGGTAGAGCAATCCGCCCACGAGTAAGGTAGATAGAATAACGCTGATGGTGGAGAATACAATGACGTACCGTTTTTCTTCCCGCAAATCACCAATGTGAATGTGAATGGCCCCGGCAAAGAGCAGGAAGTTCAGCATGGCTCCCATGAGAATCTCTTCGAGGTTGGCTCCTTTGATAAAGCGGGCGGCATCATCGAAAAAATGCGGCCAGAAGCGTCCAAAGCCTACCAGAAAAACGGAAGAAACCAAGGCCATCACCATGATACCGATAGTAGCCGGCAACCGTAAAAACCTAAGATTCAGGTAGGAAAAAATAGCGGAGACAACGATAAGAACGGAGAAGGTGTAATATAATTCCATAGATACAAGGACGTTGGTATGTCTTAAAAAGTAACGTAGACGCTAGAAAGATGTTTTTTCGGGCGTACAGAATCCAGCCCTTTTAGGATTAGAAAATTTTAATGTCCGGTTGCATAACTATTTCTTTAAAATCCTTGCCAGATGCCGTATCGTTCCCATAAACGCTGGTTTTCTGGAGAAGTCCTAATCAGGAGCATCGGAGAAATAGCAAGTCCTGGCTACCTAAAATAACGATGCTACCAAAGATCCATAGGCTATGAATTAAGGAACGATCCTACAGAGAATGCCCGGGATTGCCGCAGGTTTTTAGGTTGATTCCTCTATCTTTGCCCCCCGAATTCCGTTTTCTCAAACTTCGATTTTTCGAAAAACCTTTTATGGCCGAACAACAGGAACCCGCTGGCTCGCTCAAGGACATCATCGCCCATGCCAAGGAGTACGGCTTTGTTTTCCCCTCCTCTGAAATTTACGATGGCTTACAGGCCGTATACGATTACGGTCAGTATGGCGTCGAACTGAAAAATAACCTCAAATCAGTCTGGTGGAAAGCCATGACGATGCTGCATGATAACGTCGTAGGAATTGATGCCTCGATTTTCATGCATCCGCTTACCTGGAAAGCTTCCGGTCACGTGGATTCGTTCAACGATCCGATGATCGACAATAAAGACTCCAAAAACGGTACCGGGCCGATCAATTGCTCGAAGCAAAAGCCGAAGAATACGCCAATAATGGTCATCCCGAACGCGGTGGAACCTTGCTAAACCGCATGGGTCGTCTGCTGGACGCCAATGATCTGGAAGGCGTACGCGAACTGATTATTTCAGAAGGAATCGTTTGCCCGGTTTCTGGTACCGATAACTGGACGGAAGTACGCCAGTTCAACCTGATGTTCTCGACCCAGGTGGGAGCCGTATCCGACGATGCCAGTTTGATTTACCTGCGTCCGGAAACGGCTCAGGGGATCTTCGTAAACTTCCTGAACGTACAGAAAACGGGTCGGATGAAAGTTCCCTTCGGTATTGCCCAGATTGGGAAAGCCTTCCGGAACGAGATCGTAGCCCGGCAGTTTACCTTCCGGATGCGGGAGTTTGAGCAGATGGAAATGCAATTCTTCTGCCGCCCCGGTACCGAAATGGAATGGTACGACAAGTGGAAAGAGACTCGGATGAAATTCCACCAGGCCCTGGGTATTCCAGCCAGTAAGCTTCGTTTCAAACCCCACGATAAGCTGGCTCACTACGCCAATGCCGCCGTGGATATTGAGTTTAAGTTTCCTTTCGGCTTCCGGGAAATGGAAGGTATTCACTCCCGTACAGATTTCGATCTCAAAAGCCATCAGGAGCTTTCGAAGAAAAAACAGCAGTACTTTGACAACGACCTCAACGAAGACGGCAAGCCGTACGGAAATTATATTCCATACGTAGTGGAAACGTCAGTAGGAGCCGATCGTCTGTTCCTGGCCGTATTGTGCAATGCGTATACGGAAGAAACTAGCGAAGACGGAAAGACCCGTACCTATCTGAAACTGCATCCCGCCGTGGCTCCGATCAAGGCTGCAGTATTACCTCTGGTGAAAAAAGACGGCCTGCCCGAGAAAGCCCGCGAGATTCAAAACCAGTTGAAATACGATTTCAACGTATTTTACGAAGAACGCGATAGTATCGGAAAACGTTATACCCGTCAAGATCTGATTGGTACACCGTTCTGTATTGCGGTGGATTATCAAACGCTGGAAGACAACACCGTAACCATTCGTCACCGCGACTCAACCGAGCAGGAGCGTATTGCCATCGCTGATCTGAAAGCAAAAATCGGTCACGCTGTATCCCTAGAGCGGATTTTCGAAAATTTATAATGCATAATGAATTACGATAAAGCCCGTACCCTTCCCGCGAAGAGTACGGGCTTTATCGTACGTAAGAACTATGATTGAAGTACAAATTGAATCCGTACAGTCAGCAGATGCTCAGTTTTTATTGGCTGAAGCGGTACAAGAGCTGCAACGTCGTTACCCCGATTTCCCGGCCAATGAATATCATTCTGCCGAAGCTCCGGGTTCAGCCTTTGTCATTGCCCGCATCGAAGGAGCAGCGATAGGGTGTGGAGCCCTACGACCTTATGCTCCGGGGGTAGTTGAAATCAAACGAATGTTTGTACTAGAAAGCTACCGTCGGCAGGGAGTGTCCCGGCGACTGTTGGAAACGTTGGAGGAAGAGGCCCGTCGCCTGGGTTACCGTCGCGTTATACTGGAAACAGGTGTTCGTCAACCCGAAGCGATTGAGCTGTATCGACGTACGGGCTACGAGCAAATTCCCAACTATGGCTACGATGGTGAAGACAGCCTTAGTGTATGCTTTGGTAAGGATTTATAAATCTGTGGCACAGCTTTTTACGAAAACCATTTTTGTTCAATTATCCTGCACTTTGAGGAATAATGAGAAAAAAATAGGAAAAAAAATAAAAAAATATTGAAATTTTTCCTCTCAATATCCGCTTTAGACAGCTTTTGGTAAGCATCTGAGGGTCAGTGGGGGTAGCTCCATCTAAAAAAGATACTCGCTCTTACGTAACCCTTAGTCAGGCCTTTCGGAACTCCGAAAGGCCTTTTTCGTGCCAGCCATTCTGCCTACCTTTAAGAACCTCATTGTGACAACAAACCGAATTTTATGCTAAGAAAAGTTCTTCTAGCAGGTTTTTTTACCTGCTTCCTGAATGTATCTTTTGCCCAACGAGCGGCGGTTGAACAGGAAACAAAAAGTACCCGACTGGAACGTTATACCAATGACGTCCTGAATTTTGCCGAACAGCATCTGCACATTCGGTATCGCTCGGGTGGCACGACCAAAGGCGGATTCGATTGCAGCGGATTTGTTCGGTTTTGCTTCAAAAACTTTGGCATGCTACTGCCTCACTCCAGTGCTTCCATGGGATCGCTGGGCCACGCAGTAGATACCAAAGATTGCCAGCCCGGCGACTTAATCTTCTTCAAAGGCGGAAATTCACAAAGCCATCGAATCGGACACGTAGGTATCGTTTCCGAGGTGAAAGATGGAAAGATTCGCTTCATTCATTCGGCCTATAATGGAGGCGTTCGCTTCGATTGGCTTGATCAGGAAAAATACTACCAGAATCGTTTTACAGGCATTCGACGCGTGATTGGCGTACTGGATTATCTTCCTTCTGAATCGTAACCAGGGTGTACAGCCATAAAAAAGGCGATCGTTTCGAAAACGATCGCCTTTTGCTTAGGTAGATTTGCCTTAGGCCTGTTCAAACTGACGCAGGAAACGAACATCGTTTTCGGAGTACAGTCGCAAATCCCGAACGCGATATTTCAGGTTCGCGATCCGTTCGATACCCATACCAAAGGCAAAACCCGTGTATTTCTTGGAATCAATACCACAGTTTTCCAGAACGTTCGGATCAACCATACCTGAACCAAGAATTTCTACCCAGCCCGTTCCTTTACACTGATTCTGCGTTCCGCCGCAAATCCGGCAACCACCGGGACGGTGCATTTCGCAGGAAATATCCATTTCCGCACTAGGCTCGGTGAAAGGAAAGTACGAAGGACGGAACCGAACCTGCACTTCTGAACCAAACAGCTCCTGGGCAAACTGATACAAGGTATCCTTCAAATCCTTGAAGCTCACATTCTCATCAATGTACAAGCCTTCGATCTGATGAAAAAAACAGTGAGCACGGGCCGAAATGGCTTCGTTACGATACACGCGTCCGGGCATAATACTGCGTAAGGGCGGCTCCTGTGTTTCCATCAGCCGAACCTGAATATTGGATGTATGCGTGTGCAACAGAATATCCTTGCCAGGGCCATTTTTCTCGATGAAAAACGTATCCTGCATTTCACGGGCCGGGTGGTTTTCGGGAAAGTTCAGTGCCGTGAAGTTATACCAGTCTTCTTCGATCTCTGGTCCATCGGCTACATTAAAACCTAAACGTTCGAAAATCTCGACAATACGTTGACGAATCAGGGTAAGGGGGTGCAAACTGCCTGTCTCGTTGGGAACGGTCGGCAGGGTTAAGTCTACGTCGGGCATAACCTGCTGGCTTTGAGAGTTTTCCAGACGTTCCTGAGCCGACTGGAAAGTTTCCTGAGCTAAATCTTTCAGGCCATTGAGTTCCTGACCCATCGCCCGACGCTCTTCAGCAGGAACGGTTTTCAGTAATTCAAACAAACCCGCTACGGCTCCTTTACGACCCACGTAGGCTATCCGGAAATCTTCCAGTTGTTCCTTAGTATCAATGGTATACGCCGTGATTTGCCGGCGAATTTCGTTGACTTGCTCTATCATGCTACAAAAATAGCTTTTTGCCGGCTTGAATAGATAGAGAATTTTTGTTTTTCAATAGGTATGTACAAATACTTATTTTTAAAAATAAATTCAAGTTAATTAGTGATTTATACTTAATTTTTTACAATTTTGTGTTGGACATCAGTTACTTTCTCGTACCTAATGCTAATACTATGTATCCAACCCCTTCTCTAGAATTTACTTCAAAAAACTGGGCTCTACCCGAGGGTACGTTACCCGTTTTTGACCGCCATGTTCAACATCTGCCAATGAAGGATATTATCCTGATTCAGGGGGATGGTAATTACACCCTATTTCACTGCAGTAACGGAAGACGAATCATGGTCTCGAAAACACTACGGGATTATGAGAAACTCATGACAGAGAACAGTTCGTTTTTCCGGGTGCATAAATCCTACTTAATCAATCTGACCTACGTGCAGCGGTATGATGTGAAAGGAGAAGATTGCGTATGGATGAAGAATGGACAAATTATATCCATCGCCCGGCGTCGGAAGCACCAGTTTGCGGCCTTCATGCGGCAGTACCTTGGTCTTTAACAAGGCAATGGTGTAGTGCAGAAACAGAAATAGCCGCTAGTCTTAGCGGCTATTTCTGTTTCTGTATATGAGTTGCACTAAAATACTTTCATTCCCAGAGTCACCTGCCAGTTCTTCGATTTCTGTTTGAAAGGATCGCTACCGTTAGGCGTACTGATGTTCACAAACCGAACATTGGAAAGACTGTCTTCGTAACGAACATCCAGTGAGAAATTACCAATATCCAGACCCCCGCCGAGCTGGTAACCCCAGGCGGCCTGATTAAACGTATCGCTCACGCTACCTTGCGTGTACTTCGTGATCGCTTCTTTAATACTTTCATTGGAGCCGATGAGAAAAGAGGCCACTGGACCCGCATTCACGCGAAGCGGACCAAACTTTAGTCCCAATAAGACGGGTACGTCAATGTTTTCGGTTTTTACTTTTACCTGTGTAGGACTGCCTACCGCTTGTCCATTTGCGTCAATGGGTTGCACTAAATACGAACCTCCTTTACCCGTATACAGTACCTCGGGCTGTATATAGAGCGTTCGTCCAAAACGCATGTAGATACCTCCTACAAAACCAGTACGCGTATCGAGGCTTTGCTTGAGGTTCTCCCGGAGTGTAGAGCCGCTATAGCTACCATTGGCTACAAAGTTGCCCGTTTTAAGCTGGGCTAGATTCGTTCCCGCTTTAATTCCCAGCTGAAACCAGGGTTTGTCGCGTTGGGCAAAGGTTGAAGCAGCCGACAGACATAGGAAGCTGCATAGTAACAAGTACTTTTTCATGGATATAATGGTAATACGTTGAAGAACTATCGTAAAACGTTGTACCACCGGTGTTTTGTTATAGAAAAGGTCCGAAACCTTTTCTGTATCCTTGTCTTTGAACGTTTTTTAGTGTAAATTACTAATCGGCAGAAATCTAAAAACTGCCCGTTTACATCTCAATGGCGAAAGTAAAAACCTCTTATTTCTGTCAGAATTGTGGGTACCAGTCGCCCAAATGGCTGGGAAGATGTTCTTCCTGCGGGGAATGGAATACGATGGTCGAGGAAATCATCCAGAAGGCGGAACCCGAAAAAGGTCGCTGGCGACCTGCTTCAGCGGGGCCAAATCTTGCTGCCCGCCCTAAAGCCATTACCGAAATTGATTACAGCGAACAGCCCCGGGTATTAACCCCTGATGCTGAGCTAAACCGCGTACTGGGGGGAGGCATTGTGCCCGGCTCCCTGGTGCTGATTGGGGGCGAACCGGGGATTGGAAAGTCCACGCTGATGCTGCAAATTGCTCTGAATCTCCCGGGAATTCGGGTACTCTACGTTTCGGGTGAGGAATCGGATCAACAGATTAAAATGCGGGCTGAACGATTGGGAACGAATTCCGCCAACTGCTTCATTCTCACGGAAACGTCCACGCAGAATATATTCAAGCAGATCGAAAATTTCGAGCCCGATTTACTGGTCATCGATTCCATTCAAACCCTGCAATCCAATCTGGTCGAATCGGGGGCGGGGAGTGTATCCCAGGTACGCGAGTGTACCGCGGAGCTGATGAAATTCGCGAAAGAGTCGGGAACGCCCGTATTCATGATCGGTCACATCACCAAAGACGGGAATCTGGCCGGACCTAAGGTTCTGGAACACATGGTGGACACAGTACTGCAATTTGAAGGCGACCGCCATCTGGCCTACCGGATTTTACGAACGACCAAGAATCGCTTTGGCAGTACCTCCGAGTTGGGCATTTACGAAATGCAGGGGAGTGGGTTACGGCAGGTAAGCAACCCGTCAGAAATTTTGATTTCCCAGCGGGAAGACGCCCTGAGTGGTATCACGATCGGTACCATGCTGGAAGGAAATCGGCCCTTGCTGATTGAAATTCAGTCATTGGTATCCATTGCCACCTACGGAACGCCCCAACGTAGTAGTACGGGCTTCGACGCGAAACGGCTGAATATGTTGTTGGCCGTTCTGGAGAAACGCGGTGGTTTTCGACTGGGGGCTCAGGATGTTTTCCTGAATATTGCCGGAGGTCTGAAAGTGGAGGATCCGGCTATTGATTTGGCCGTCTGTGCTTCGCTGGTTTCTTCGTACGAGGATATTGCGATTCCGGCGTCAGTCTGCTTCGCGGCGGAGGTAGGATTGGGCGGCGAAGTACGGGCCGTAAATCGAATTGAAAACCGGATTGCGGAGGCTGAAAAACTGGGCTTTAAGGAAATCTGGGTTTCGCGATACAATGCTAAAGGCCTCAATCTGGACCAGTACAAAATTCGGGTACGGACCGCCTCTAAGCTCGACGAGGTTTTCATTTCTTTGTTGCGGTAAGTTGAGAAAAACCTTGCCCGCTTCATGACTTGCACATTTTTTGACGGTAATAAGAGATTGGTAGTCAGTAAATTAATACGTCAACCAAACCTTAATACCGTCATGAAATGTCTTCTTTATATCTGGTTTTTGAGCGGAACGATGAATCCGAACATCCAGCAAATGCTTACTGATTCAGGAGCTCAAGTATTGAACGCCCGCGTGGTAGAGGAAGTTGTACGCGTAGATCCTGCAATTACCACAACCCGTACCGAGCGACGGGCTCGCCTGCTCTACAAAAACGATCCCACGCTGGCACCAGCCTTCGCTTCAAAAGCCACCCGGATGGAACGAATTCCGGATTCGCTACGCATACTGAAACCTAATCCCAAAGCTCAGGCTGAACCTACGGATGCGTTTATGCGGGAAAAGCAGGATTGGATGGATCGGATTAGTCTCCAGTTAACGGAGCTTGATCAGGAAATTCAGATGGTGCAGAATAATACGCCGCGTTCCGGACGATTGAAGCAGTTAAAAAACCTACATCTGAAAACGCAGACGAGCCACGAAATAATGGATAAAGCCAATACGGCCGAACAATTGCAAAAAGCCATTCGGAATGTTAAGCCGATTTTAGCCCAAACCCAACGATATTTATCCGCAGGCTAACAGAAAAAAGCGTATGCGTTCGTTGTAGGTAGATTATTTTGAAAAGGAAATTTATCCATTCAAATGATCCTCCCTCCACTAATAGAAAAAAAAGTCAGTATTTAGGGAAGTACGCTATTTTTGACTTAGCATTACGCACGATTTTAACCAACATTAACCATGACTAAATTACGTATCTGGGCTGCTGCGGCGGCTTTGGTGTTCACATTAAATGCACAGGCTCAATCCGTTGATGAAATTGTAGATAAACATATCGCTGCCCGTGGGGGTGCCGATAAACTCAAAGGCATCAAAACCCTGGTGATTGAAAACTCGATGAGTATGCAAGGGATGGACATCCCGATGAAGCAGATGATCGCAACGGGCCGTGGCATGCGTATGGAAATCTCAGTGATGGGTAATGAAATGATTACGGCGGTAGACGGCGACAAAGGCTGGACGATCCGCCCCGCGATGATGGGTGGTACGGGTGAACCAGAAGACCTGCCCGCCGAGCAAATCAAAAGCTCAACCAGCCAGCTTGATCCTGGAGGACCTCTTTTCAACTACAAGGAAAAAGGTACGAAGGTGGAACTGGTAGGTAAGGAAAAAATGGATAAAAAAGACGCCTATCACCTGAAAATCACGACGAAAGATGGTACGGCTGTTGATTATTTTCTGGATGCGAATACGTACCTGCTGGCAAAGCAAATTGCACAGTTGAGCATGCAGGGTCAGGAAGTAAAGCAGGAAATGAATTTCTCCGATTACAAAGAAGTGTCAGGCGTTAAGTTTCCGCATACGATGGAAACGGCATCTCCCATGGGCGGTGATATGACGATCATTACCAATAAGATCACGGTTAATGGTCCGATCGACGAAAAAATGTTCGCTAAACCGATAAAGTAGGCAATAACATTT
Source organism: Siphonobacter sp. BAB-5385 (assembly GCF_002261125.1). Classification (NCBI taxonomy): domain Bacteria; kingdom Pseudomonadati; phylum Bacteroidota; class Cytophagia; order Cytophagales; family Cytophagaceae; genus Siphonobacter; species Siphonobacter sp. BAB-5385. The sequence continues at coordinate 22,181 of NZ_NMPS01000033.1, forward strand.
TCGTAAAAACTTCCGCAGGACTCCCTGCGGAAGTTTTTTTTTGCCCCACAGGTTGTATTACTAAAAACAGTTTTGCATGAAACGGCGTATATGCTAAGGAATCAATCCTACGTTAAAAGGATTCAAACCTTCACACTACATTTTATGATCAAAAACCTTCTGTCGATCCTGGCCCTGGGAATTTCACTGGGTGTTCAGGCCCAGAACTTCAACGGAATCGCTCACAGTAGTGCCGCCGGTACAAACAAGGTGTACACAAATCCAGCGTTAATTGCGGGTTCGCCTTACAAATTACACGTAAATCTTTTCTCGGGAGGGGCTAATATCTCCAATAACTACGCGGATTGGGTCGGACCTTATAAATTAAACCGACTGGTATTCGGAGGCATTCCCCAGGCGTATCGGAATTCAGACGGAAGCCCCGCCCTAGAACCGGAGTACTTTCGGGAAAACCTCGATGGTAAACCCAAAGATGGTACCGGCTGGGCCGAAGTACGGGGGCCGGGTATACTGATTGGATTAGGCCGTAAGCATAGTATCGCTTTTACGAGCCGAGCCCGGGCCTCGGTTCAGGCTTTTGGAGTATCTGAAAACTTTCTTTCGCTGGTTCGACAAGGTTTGGATTTTGCCACGCTCTGGAATATCACCAACGTCGATAACAAGTTTTCGCTAAATGGAAATATTTATGGAGAACTTGCTTTTACCTACGCCGGCACCCTTATCGAAGAGGGGCCTCATCAACTGAAGGCAGGTGTAACCGTGAAAAAACTGGTTGGGTTCTATTCGGCTCACATCCGCAATCGGGAATTGACGTACCGTGTCATAGAGGATCCTGAACGGCCTGGCAAAGGGCTTTTTGTGATGGATCGTATGGACGCCGACTTTGGGTATACCACCCAGGAGCCCATTAAAGATGGGGTAGGGTTACGGAAATTTTTAGGTAGTAAGATGCCCGGTTCCGGCTGGGGGTTTGACGTAGGCTTCGTTTACGAGTTTAATCCGGATTACGACGAGGAGCCCTACCGCCTTCGCTTGTCTGCCGCTGTGATGGATGTCGGAACAATTCGCTACGAAGATCGTTCGCAGATCAAAGGATATACCATTTCACGCACGAACCGAACCATTCAGGAGGAAGATTTTGCGAATATCAAAGGGAGCGATGAACTGGTACGTCTCATCGAAAGTAAAATGGAATTGCAACCGAATGAGGCTAAAACTAGTTTTACTTCGGGATTGCCCATGTCGCTCAATACCAACGCTGATTTACGACTGAGCTCGTCCCTGTACGTTACCGTTTCGTACATAAAGGATTTACGAAGTGTGAATGTAATATCGGCCCGTCAGCCTACGGTTTTTTCAGTGGTGCCACGTATTGAAACGGAGTCGGGACTGGAAGTAGCTGTACCGCTCACCTGGATTTTCCAGACCTTTTCGCCCGGCTTGTCCGTTCGATTGGGACCGGTTTTTGCGGGTACGGATAACCTGATTGGTTTAGTAAGTAATAGTCGGCGAATAGCTCCGAAAGGCATGGATGTCTACGCTGGTATAAGTATACCTTTGTTTAAACGAAACGAACGTTAACCGATACCCACGAGTGCATTAACCAACGAATGAACCATGAAAATTGGAATCGTATTTTCCGGAGGAGCCGTACGCGGATTTGCTCATTTAGGAATTTTGAAAGCTCTTCAGGAAATGGGCATTTCGCCGGATTATATCTCGGGGGTTAGTGCAGGTGCTATTGTGGGAGCCTTTGCAGCCAGCAAACTGGAAGCTGAAGCCGCCTACGATCTAATTGAACGTAGTAATTACAAAAGTTACCTGAAACTGGCCTTTAGCCGGATGGGTTTTCTGAAGCTCGATCGGGTAGAGGACCTGATGCAACGGCATTTGCCGCATACGTTTGAAGAACTGGCTCTTCCACTTAGCGTCAACGCCACGGATCTGACCACGGGCAATGAGGTCTTTTTCAATTCTGGTCCTTTGCTTAAACCCATTCTGGCCTCCTGCTGTCTGCCGGGTATTTTCGAACCCTTGTGGATTAATCAGCAGCAGCTGATTGATGGGGGCGTGCTCAATCAGATGCCTTACGAGCCGCTCGAAGCTCACTGCGACATACTGATTGGCTGCCACTGTAACCCGATTGGTGATCTGGAAAGTCCGATTACGTCCATGAAAGCCGTGGCGATGCGAAGTTTGTATCTGGCTATGGCGAAAGCCAGCCATTTCAAGTCCAAGCGTTTTGATGTATTCATCGAGCCGCCGCTCTTACAGAACTTCAACGTTTTTGATACCAAGAAATCCAGGGATGTCTTCCGCGTAGGCTACGAATACACGCATCAGATGGCCCCGGAACTGGAAAAACTGAGGGAACAATTGAGTTTTTAAAAAAAGAAGCCCCGAAGCAATGCTGCTTCGGGGCTTCTTTTTTAGTAGAGAACCTTAACCATTAATTATACCCAGGGTTCTGTACCAGCTGGCTGTTAACGTCCGTTTCGCGTTGTGGGATTGGGTATACCAAATTATTGGCATTGAAAGAAATAGCCCCCACTGAACGACGCGTACGCTTCAAATCGTGTAAAAGATGACCTTCAAACATCAATTCCAATTTACGCTCTTTTAAGATGGCATTAAGCGTAAGACTGGTTGACGTAAGGGATGGTAAATTTACCCGATTGCGGATCAGGTTAATATCCGCTAAAGGCGTTGCTCCAACGCTGGTATTGAGTCGAAAATTAGCTTCAGCCCGTGTCAGGTACATTTCGGCTAACCGAATGATGGGAACGTTTGAGTAGATGGTATTGAATTTCTCCGTAAAGAAGTCATCGTCCTCATAAAACAAATTCGCACGTTCATCTCCCTGTTCGTATTCATTGAGATGATTAGCCGTGATATGGATTTCCCCTCTGGAATCAATCGAATAGAAAGTCCGGAGTGAATTATCTCCATCCTGCGACGTCACCTGCGTGGAAAAAATGTTCTCGGGAGAGTTCATATTTACCAGGTTAAACGATGACGCATAATTCTGGTTCAGAGCATACCTGTTACTCTGAATGACGCGATTGGCCGCGTCGCGTGCGGACGCATAATTCTGCTGCATCAGGTACACGCGAGACAGGATACCAGCGGCGGCCCATTTCGTTGCCTGACCAGTCATTTTACCTGAAGTCTGGTAGAAGCTGCATCTGGTAACAACGATTCAGCCGCGATCAAATCTTCAAGAACCTTCGCATACACTTGTGCTACACTATTCCGGCTTACGTATGACCCGTTGTTGATCTCCGTAGTAGGGGTGAGCACCAGGGGTACACCCGGATTGACCGTGTTATCTCCATCGCCCCAGGTTTTAGCAAACAGACGAACCAGCTCAAAATATACACTAGCCCGGATAAACAAAGCTTCTCCCTGAATGCGGTTCTTTTTCGTGGCATCAACCTTATCAATGTTCGCTAAAACATTGTTACAAATGTTGATGGCACTATAAGAATTAGTCCAGATGTTAGACGCGTACAGGTTATTCGTGAGAATTCGCTTGTCATAAAACTGACCGGGGTCTACAAAACTACCGAGCCATTGTAGCTCATTCGTAGCGGCCAGCAGATCAGACGACATTTGGATTTGTCCTCCCCAGACGTAATAATTTCCCAGGGCATCATACGCACCGATTAATGCAGCTTCGACGTCTTTTGAGGTTGTAAGAGCAACATCCTGATCAATCGACTGGGTAGGAGCAATATCTAATTTATCTCCGCACGACGACACCGTTAAAGTAATCGCCGCGAGAAGTATATAGGTGAAACGTGTTTTTTTCATTGAATTGAATGTTAAATATTCCTTCCACAGCATTAGAATCCAATTTGTAAACCAACCGTAAGCGTCTTGGCTTGTGGTGCTGAATAGAAATCCTGTCCTGCTGCAATGTTTCCTGAAACAGCATCGGTACTAACTTCAGGATCCCAGCCCGTGTATTTGGTAAAGGTCAGTAGGTTTTGGGCCAGGAAGTACACGCGGAGTCGATCTACCTTTAAACGGTTCAGTACAGGTTTAGGAATCGTATAACCGAAAGAGATATTACGTAAACGAACGTAAGAGGCATCCGACAAATAGCGACTGGAGACCGCGGTACCATTCGATCCACCCAACCGGGGTTCCGGCGTTGAGGCATTGGGGTTTTCGGGAGTCCAGTAATCCAGTTCAGAAGCCAGGTGATTGTCGAAATAGTCACCAGAAGCTCTTTCAAACTTACCACCGGCCATATACACTTTATTACCAAACTGCCCATTAAACAGGATGCTCAGGTCGAAACCAGCGTAGGAGAAAGTGTTGGTGATCCCTCCAAACCATGTGGGTAGGGGGCTTCCCATGAACACCCGCTGAGCCTCGTCAGGATCATTGGTTGTCGTACGGTCGCCTTCCGTATCATTTCGGTAGTACAGGGCATCTCCATTCGTTTTGTCTACACCCGCGTATTCAATCATGTAGAAAGCACCCAGGGGCTGACCAGGATACGCTCGGTTAACCTGATCAAAACCACCTGTGATGGGGACAGGCTCGCCCGAAGGAGTCTTATCAATTTCGACTACCCGGTTTTTGTTATTTGAAACGTTTAGGCTGGTGCTCCATTTAAAGGCTCCGATCAGGTTTTGGCTATTCAAAGTAAATTCGAAGCCTTTGTTCTGCATCTTTCCGATGTTTCTCAGCTGAGTCGTAAATCCTGCCGTTCCGGGAACGTTCACGGAAAGTAACAAGTCATTCGTATTTTTAACGTAGTAATCAATCTCTCCATTGATCCGGTTATTCAGGATTCCGTAATCAAGGCCAATATCCGTTTGGGTAGTCGTTTCCCATTTCAAATCTTGGTTCCGCAACTGACTCGGCGACTGACCAGCTACGCCCGCGTAACCCGAAGAAGACCAGAGGCCTAAGGCAGGGAAGTTGGTGATTTCAGCATTACCGGTTAAACCATAGCTAGCTCTCAGTTTCAGGAAGCTTAACACTTTTGCTTCTTGCAAAAACTTCTCCTCACTAAGAATCCATCCGCCAGAAACAGCAGGGAAGAAACCGTATTTGGAATCGTTACCAAATCGGCTTGATCCATCTACCCGACCGCTTAAGCCTACTAAGTATTTGTCAGCAAATTTATAGTTGGCACGCAGAAAATAGGAAAGGAACGCAAACCGGGTACGCGTGGAGGAACCTCCGGTGATGTCCGCAGCTGAAGCGATTTGGCGGTATGCATCCGAGGGGAACTGCTGTCCTTCCACAAAGTTCTCGTCAATCCGGGTTTCCTGATACGACATACCAAGCGTAGCCGTGATGGAATGAACGTCGCCAATTGCTTTGTTGAAGCTAAAGTAGTTATTGGTGTTATAGTTCATTACCTGCGAGTAACGACTTTCACCCAAACCATTGGCGGCACCCGATACGTTACGAACCGTTTGCGTACCGTAATAGGTGTTTTCGTTCTGATTCAACAGATCAACCCCTAATTCAGAGCGGAAACTAAGCCATTTGGTGAAATCTACCTGACCATATACATTGCTGATATTACGGAAAACTAACGTCTTATAATCGGAATATTTAGCAGAAACGAAGGGGTTATAGTAAATAGGGAAGTTAGCCGAAACTCCGGGAGGTGTACCCGAAGTCAATCCAGTTCGGGGATCAATCAAGGGAGTAATGGGCGGAATCGCTACGGCCTGCATGGGTGTCGAGAAGGCGTTATCGTTAGAAACGCGGTTCTGCAGGGTACGGGCCAAGCTCATATTCATTCCGATCGAAAGCCAGTTGTTGGCCTTATGATCCAGATTAACCCGACCGGTATAACGTTCCAGGGAGTTTTTAATAAGAATCCCTTTCTGATCCAGGTATTGACCCGAGATGTAGAATTTCGTCTTTTCATTACCCCCGGAAATGTTCAAATCCGTTTGACTGAAGGGAGCATCCTGAAAAGCAGCTTTTTGCCAATCGTACGTAGCTGCACCAGGAGTCGTCCCAGCGACTGAACGATTGATAATGTTAGTGAGCGAGGTAGTCGAGTTTGTGTTCGCCGCAGCTACTCTAAAATAAGACAACCATTCTTGGGCGGTCATGTAATCACGAAGGTTGGTCGGCTTACTGGAGCCGTATTGGAAACCTACGTTAACGTTCGTCTTACCTGCTTTTCCGCGTTTGGTCGTAATCAGTACCACGCCATTCGCGGCACGAGCTCCGTAAATGGCTCCAGCCGAAGCATCCTTGAGAATTTCCAGGGACTCAATATCCTGCGGGTTCAAATCGGCAATGGGGTTGGTAGGAGCCGTATTATTCGAAAGGTTTTGCGTGTTAATGGGCACCCCATCAACTACGTACAAAGGCTGGCTCGAGGCAGAAATCGATGAAGTACCCCGAACACGTACCGAAATACCCTGTCCTAACTTACCATTACCCTGGGTGATTTGTACACCGGCTGCATTTCCCTGCAGGGCCGCTTCAAAAGAGGGGTTCGGGATATTTTCAAGTTTTTTAGAATCAACCTTGGCAATATTTCCCGTCACGTCTCGCTTGATCTGCGAGCCGAAACCCGTTACTACGACTTCGGTAAGTTCGCGGCTATTGGAGCCCAGCTGTACATCAATCTGGGTCTGGTTACCCACGGCAATTTCCTGGGTAATCATGCCGATAAAACTGAAAACCAAAGTAGAATTATCCGGGACGGAAAGCCGGTACGTACCCGTGGCGTCGGTGTTAACGCCGCGGCTGGTTCCTTTGGCCTGAACGCTTACGCCAACTAAAGGGGTTCCGTCTTCTGAGGAGGTGACTTTTCCCGTCACGACTCTGTCCTGGGCAATTGTACTATAGCCGCTCAACAGTGCTCCGACCAGGAAACATAGATGTAACAGTCTTCTCATTATGGTTAAGAATTAGAATTGAAAATTCTTACAAAAGTATAAACAAATTCAAAAAAAGCCTGAGCTTGTATACAGATATAAATTTTAGAATAATGAAGGATAACTTCCTTACAGTACTACTAAAATCTTCTATTTATAATTAAAAATTAAATATTTTATTTGGATAATGCAATGATTTTCAAAAATGATAATTATTGTAATAGTTATATTTTGGAGGGTGGATACGGGAGGTAGATAAATATACTTAAGCAGCAAACTTTTCTTGTACGATTCTAAGATGTAAGTTTCGCAAATCCTAACGCCTCTCCTGAAAAATTAATTCAGTGACTAACTTACCTCTCTGAATGAAAAATTACGCTTCTGCCCGGGACGAAATCCAGAAGGAAGCCTAATGAAAATGCTGACTTCTGGCGGAAGGTTCGTACTTTTGAACCGGACTCGTGGCGGAGCAGAATTTTCGCTATCTTTCTTATTTCTATGCTTTCCATCAATAACTTAAGTTTCTACTTCGGCAGTCGGGCATTATACGACGAGGCCTCTCTTCATATTAAACCCAAAGATCGCATCGGACTGATCGGGGCCAATGGTACGGGTAAATCCACGCTCTTGCGGCTCGTCGTAGGTGAGTATACGCCCGACGGGGGGACCATTTCCAAATCCGGCGATTGTTCCATTGGCTTTCTCAACCAGGATTTGTTAAGCTACGAATCGAGTGAGTCGATTCTGAACGTAGCTATGCAGGCCTTCGAGCGGGAAATGGTGCTCCAGAAAAAGATCGACGAAGTGCTCCACGAAATGGAGACGAATTATCGGGATGAGCTCGTCGATAAGCTGGCTAAGTATCAGGAAGAGTTCGAAGCTCTGGATGGGTATACGATTCAGGCCAAAGCTGAAGAAATTCTCGAAGGTCTGGGCTTCAAAACCGAAGAGTTACAGGTACCGCTCCAACGCTTTTCCGGGGGCTGGCGGATGCGGGTAATGCTGGCAAAACTGCTTTTGCAAAAGCCCAGCTTACTGCTGTTAGATGAGCCCACCAACCACTTGGACTTACCCAGTATCGAATGGGTGGAAAATTACGTGCGTAACTACGAGGGAGCGGTCATGATTGTCTCGCACGACCGCTATTTCCTCGACAATTGTGTCAATATTATTGTAGAGGTATCGGGAGGGAAGCTCAACTATTACCCCGGTAACTATTCATTCTATATCGAAGAAAAAACACTGCGAAACGAAATCCAGCGGGGAGCGTACGAAAACCAGCAGGCCAAAATCCGCCAGACCGAACGCTTCATCGAACGCTTTAAAGCCAAAGCCAGCAAGGCTCGTCAGGTACAAAGCCGCGTGAAATCGCTGGAAAAACTGGATTTCGTGGATGAGGTCATTGACGATACCGCTCGGGTAAACTTCAAATTTACGCTGGCTACGCAGCCCGGGAAAAATATTTTCCAGCTCGAAGATGTTTCGAAGGCGTACGGCGAAAAACGTATTCTTACTCATACGGACGCGTACCTGGGGCGGGGTGATAAAGTCGCTCTGATCGGGGCCAACGGTAAAGGAAAATCGACGCTGCTGCGGATCATCGCCGGTACGGAATCCATTGAAGGAAAACGGCAGATCGGTCATAACGTGGCTTTCGCTTTCTACGCTCAGCACCAGCTGGAAGCGTTGAACATCGAGAATACGCTCATCGACGAATTACGGGAAATGGGTACGGACAAAACGGAAGCTCAGTTACGGGGTATTCTGGGTTGTTTTCTGTTTTCCAGCGACGACGTATTCAAGAAAATTAAAGTATTGTCAGGGGGTGAAAAATCGCGGGTAGCCTTAGCGAAAATGCTACTTTCGGAAGCTAACTTCCTGCTTCTGGATGAGCCGACCAACCACTTGGACATGATCTCAGTGAATATTCTGATCCAAGCCCTGCAACAGTACGAAGGAACCTACGTGATTGTCTCGCACGACCGGTATTTCGTGTCGGAAGTAGCCAATAAAATCTGGTACATCGAAGACGAGCAGATCAAGGAATACCCTGGTACCTACGATGAGTATGTACTCTGGCAGCAGGAACGCGAGGCCATCCGCAAAGAGTCGGGTGCCGCCCGTACCGAAAAGCCAGTCGAAGTAAAGGTGGCGAAACCGCAACCGACGGTATCGGATACGGAGCGGAAACAGTCTCAGCAAAAACTCAAAAAGTTACAGCAGCAAGTGGAAGAGCTGGAAAGTCAGGTTAGTAAGCTTGAAAAGCAGAAAGCGGATACCGAAGCTCAGTTGGCTGATCCGGATATTTATCAAAATACGGTTAAGTTCAATGAGGTTCAGAAAGCATACGACCGGGTGAAACAGCAGCTATCGCAAGCTAACGACGCCTGGGAATCGGCGATGATGGAAGTAGAATCCCTGGAAAAGCTGGCATAATCCTGCATATTCATAAGAAATGCTGAGGATTCGGGTTTTAGCGGAGATACTTTGATCCACTAAAATGCGAGTCCTCAGCGTTTTTTATATCCTTATGAAGCGAAAATCCTTTATGAAAGTGCTAACCTCATTTGTACTGGCAATCGGCCTTATTTTTCTGGTAAACCAATTGATTGCCCAGGCCCTGGAAAATAGTCGGCGGGAAGGACCGCTCCGTTACGAAGATTTTATCTACGATGCCTCCGTCAAAACGCCCTTGCTCTTTGCTACGGGTGCTGTAGTTAGCAACGACGTGCTGCAACCACCCGTGCTGGACCTGAATCAGGGAGGGACCATGCGTCTGGAATTTGACTGGCTGGGCAAGGATCAACCACAGTTTCGGGCCAAGATTTTGCATTGCAATGCCAACTGGCAGCCTTCGGCCCTGAACGACGTCGAGTTTTTACCCGATTTCAATGAATTTCCCATCTACGACGTCAGAGTAGCCCAGGGTACCAAAGTAGGTTACGCTCATTTCTGGCTGGATTTGCCCCGGGTGAAAGTGAGTGGGAATTACGTATTGGTAGTATACAAAGGTCGGCGGGAAAGTGATGTTGTATTCACGCGGCGATTCATGGCGTTCGATCAGAAGGTAAGCGTTGGGGGACGCGTCAGTTTTTCGCAGGATATTCCGCGTCGCAATACGCATCAGCAGGTTGATTTTGCCCTGAAGTACGGAAATTATCCCATTCTGAATCCTAAGCAGGACGTGTATATTGTGATTCGTCAGAACTACCGCTGGGATCGTACCGTGGTGGGATTGAAGCCGTATATGGTTCAGGAGTTTGACCGCACACTGGAGTACCGTTTCTTCAATAATGAAAACCTGTTTCCGGGAAGTAATGAGTTTCGGGTGTTTGACATTCGGAGCCGGCAGGTGAAGGGCATCAACGTAGCCCGACTGGATTTCAATCCCAATTTCAATGCGGCGTTTCTCTTTCCGGACGATGGACAGGCCGGAAAGTCGTATTTGCAGCAAAATGATCTCGACGGACTATTTGCCGTTTCCACGCGTGATGACTTTGGCGATCCGGATTATTTCCCCGTCACGTTTACCCTGCGTTCAGCCGAGCGGGAAGATGGGAAGATACCGTACGTGGTGGGAGGATTTAATTTTTTCGAACTTTCGAAAGACAATCAGATGCACTACGAACCTTCGGCACAGGCATATCAGGCTACGATTTTGTTGAAACAAGGCGTTTACAACTACATGTACGCCGTGCCTGATGGAAATAAAGCGAATGAAGTACCCATTGAAGGGACGCATTCCATGACGCAGAACACGTACGAAATCTTCGTTTACCACCGCTCACCCGGCAGTCGGGCCGATCAGCTGATTGGCTATCAGGTGATTCATAATTAAAAGAAAACTTGTTACTTATAAAAAGAGGGAGCTTCACGAAGCTCCCTCTTTTAGTAAATACTGAATCGGTGAAAAGCTACACGTTGAAACGGAAGTGCATAATGTCACCATCCTGTACTACATATTCTTTTCCTTCGACCGCCATTTTACCAGCATCTTTGATAGCCGCTTCTGACTTATAATGATCGTAATCGGCCAGTTTGATTACTTCCGCCCGAATGAAACCGCGTTCAAAGTCCGAGTGAATGACTCCGGCTGCCTGCGGAGCTTTCCAGCCCCGCTGGATCGTCCAGGCCCGTACTTCCTTCACACCCGCCGTAAAGTAGGTGATGAGGTTTAGTAGCCCGTAAGATGCCTGAATAAGCTGGCTCAGACCAGACTCTTTTAATCCATATTCTTCCAGAAACATCTGACGTTCGTCCAGATCTTCGATTTCGGCAATCTGAGCTTCGATAGCCGCACAGATGACGATTACCTGGGCGTTCTCTTCGGCCACGGCCGTTTTCAGTTGCTCAACCCACTCGTTCGTACCCTGACTCAGGCTGGCTTCATCCACGTTAGCTACGTAGATGACGGGCTTGATCGTCAGCAGGTGCAGATCGGCTACGGCTGATTTCTCTTCTTCCGATACCTCAACCGTACGGGCTGATTTACCCTGCTCCAGCGTTTTCTTAAAGCGGTAAAGAATTTCAACTTCGGCTTTAGCCTTCGCGTCACCGCTGGCACGGGCAGCTTTCTCGATGCGTTGCAGTTTTCGGTCTACAGCTTCGAGATCTTTCAACTGCAATTCGTAATCGATGATTTCTTTGTCCGATACCGGATTAACGCGTCCTTCGACGTGGACAATATTGTCATCATCGAAGCAGCGAATGACGTGAATGATGGCGTCTACTTCGCGGATGTTAGCAGGAATTTATTACCCAAACCGGCTCCCTGACTGGCTCCTTTTACCAACCCGGCAATATCCACGAATTCAATGATTGTAGGAATTACTTTCTGCGGGTTAACCAGTTGTTCGAGCGTACGGAGGCGTTCGTCGGGTACTTCCACTACGCCTACGTTGGGTTCGATGGTACAGAACGGATAGTTGGCCGCTTCGGCCTTGGCACTCGATATCGCACTAAATAACGTAGACTTTCCGACGTTCGGCAAGCCCACGATTCCACATTGCAAACCCATGGGTAAGGAAATATATTGATTTTAAACTCAGTGATGATGCACACGTAGGAAGGCTAAACCTTCTCTTCCGCAAAGGTACGACTATATAAACGAAAAAAGCCTTCGCCAAAGCAAAGGCTTTCTTAAGTTCTTCACAATCAGATAAAACTGTTAGGGGTATCAGTTAATCATAGCAAACAGATTGTGGTTAATCCCATTTCAGGTCGCTGCGGTACTCGTCGTCTTCTTCACGAGCAGCAAACTGCGTGAAATCGAATTCCGGCATCAACTCCGTCTTGACGTGATCTACGGCGTTTTTGAGAGCGTCTACAAACTTGTCAAAATCTTCCTTGTACAGGAACATCTTGTGTTTTTCGTACGCAAATCCATCTCCCTGGGGGTAACGACGACTTTCAGTAATGGTGATGTAGTAATCGTTGGCACGGGTGGATTTCACGTCGAAGAAGTAAGTCCGCTTCCCAGCCTTTACACGTTTCGAGTAGAGTTCTTCTCGTTCTTTTTCAGCCACAATTTTGGAAGTTTATGGTTTGAGTCGCTGGTAAAAATAGAAAGAAAGCGTTTGGTCGCAAAAAAATCGTAGAAAATAAGGTAGGTATTTATACAAACCGTATAATCTATGGTTAGAGTCTGGCAGCAGGAAAGGGCAGCTTTTTTAGTCAGAAGGTTAAAAAGAATGATCAAAAACCTTTTGAACAGGTTTCAGTTTATTCTTCTACCCAGTATTAAATCGGCAGAAGATTTAGTACTTTTTTGTACCGCCCAATATAATAAAAAATAAGTGGATGTCAATTTTCAACCTGTGGAATTTATATAACTTTATGAACAATCTTTTGCCTAAAACGTGGAAAATAGTACCAGTCTCAGAAATTTGTCGTACGTTTGTAGCTGAACTCTACTCAGTTCAAGGCAATTCGCCCGAAGTGCTCCCGCCGCTGCTGAAGCATAACGTTAGTTCTTTGAACCACAAAACGAACTGCCTATGAATATATGGACACGTAGAGCGGTAACAGCAATGTTACTGAACTTAAGTATATTGCCCTGTATCGCTCAGGCTCATTATTCGGTGTATTACAAGAAATACCCTCCAGTCAAAAAACCACTGGGGAAAGAATATCGGGGTCGGGCTACTTACTACGGTAAACAGTACTTTGGTAGAATCACCGCCAGCGGCGAACGTTTAAAAAATGGTACGTGTGCACACAAAACCTTACCATTTGGTTCAATGGTGGAAGTGACTAATCTCAAAAATGGCCGTAAAACCATCGTCAGAGTAATTGATCGTGGGCCATTCGGAAAGAATCGCGATATAGATCTTTCCTTTGATGCCGCAAAAAAATTGGGTATGACTCAAGCCGGCGTCGCACAAGTAAACCTTAGGGTAGTGGGTACAAACGGTATCGTTTTACTCCGACCCAACAAATATCTTCTCGAAGATAACGCCACGATTACCGCCAGGGCGGACATGGCAGCACTAGAGTAGATTTTAGGGAGGTACAACAAAGAGTGTACCATTACATGTTTCAGCGGCAGCTTTTCTTAACCGCAAGCTTCGTTCAGTGGATAGAGATAACTGGTTCAGTCTCTAAAAGCTTTCCGGAGGTTGCGGTTCTTTTTTTGCCCATACTTAAAAGATTTTTAGCTGCTCTCCCTAAACATTACCCGCTTTTTCCGTTATTCATTTAAGGTTATAAGAATAGTTACTGGCCAAGGTTGAAAATCACTTGGGAAATGAAAGCTATCCCTTGTAAGTAAAAATAGCTTGCCGGATCTGATTACGAATCTCCTAAACCTTAATCACTCGTACCGCATGGCCCTGGATCTTACCAAAGCCCGAGAATACGGAAATATTGAATTTCTGGCCCGACAAATGGTGGAAGGCTTCATCACGGGTTTGCATAAATCGCCTTTTCACGGCTTCTCGGTTGAATTTGCTGAACATCGCCTGTACAATACCGGTGAAAGTACCCGGCACGTAGATTGGAAAGTATACGGCAAAACCGACCGTCTATATACCAAACAATACGAAGAAGAGACGAACCTTCGCTGTCATCTGTTACTCGATACGTCTTCTTCCATGTATTATCCCGAAAAAACGAACGGGAAAATTACCTTTAGTATTCTGGCGGCGGCGGCACTGGCGTACCTGCTCCAAAAACAGCGGGATGCCGTTTCCTTAACCACTTTTTCGGAAGGCGTAGAAGTGCAATTGCCAACTCGGTCGACGGCCTCACACATCCACAAGATTTTTCTGCAATTACAACAACTACTCCAGCAGCCCAAACCCAACCGTAAATCTTCCGTGGCGGAAGTGATTCACCAGATTGCCGAGCAGGTTCACCGCCGCTCGCTGGTCGTTATTTTCAGTGATATGTTCGATGACATTGAAAATTCGGATAAGCTCTTTTCGGCCCTACAACATTTGAAGCACAATCGGCACGAGGTATTGCTCTTTCACGTCAGCGATCGCCAGACGGAAGAAGAATTTGCCTTTGAAGAACGGCCGTACGAATTCATTGACCTCGAAACGGGCGAGCGGGTTCGGGTGCAGCCGGGGCAGGTACGGGACTATTACCGAAATGCCATCCAGAAATTTTATTACGATCTGCGGATGAAATGCAATCAGTATAAGATTGATTTTATTGAAGCAGACATCTCTAAAGGTTTTGATCCGATTTTATCAGCGTATTTGGTGAAACGCTCCAAAATGCGTTAGCCAGGGACAAGGGGCTGTTCTGTCGTCTTTATACCTGATCCGTTCTTTTTACTTTCTAAACCATGATTCGAAAGTTAATCCCGCTTTTAGCACTCACGGCCTTTTCGGCCTTCGCTCAAAAACCATCCACGCCCCAAAAGCCCGGAATGGTTTCGTACACCTATCGTCACAGTTTCCAGCGGGATGTAGCCGCTACGCTGGATACCATCAAAGCTTTGGGCATTACGGATATGGAGTTTTCCAATCTGTTTGGCCGTACGGCTCAGGATATTCGAAAATTGCTGGACGAACGGGGAATGCAGTGCTCCTCGTTTGGGGTAGGGTACCCCGACTTTCTTAACAAAACGGCGGAAGTGGCCCAGAACGCCAAGACCCTGGGAGCCAAATACGTACGTGTCGCCTGGATTCCGCACGAAGGACCGTTTACGCTGGCCATAGCGGAAGAAACCGTAGCCAATTTTAACCGGGTAGGCAAAATCCTGAAAGAAGAACACGGCCTGACTTTCTGCTACCATAATCACGGATTTGAGTTTGAGCCGTACGAAAAGGGTACCTTGTTTGATTACATCGTTCAGAAAACGGATCCTAATTACGTAAGCTTCGAAATGGATATTCTCTGGACGTATTTTCCCGGGCAGGACCCCATACAATTGTTAGAGAAGTACCCCAAGCGTTTCAAGCTCATGCACCTGAAAGATTTACGCAAAGGGGTGCAGGGTAACTTATCCGGCGGTACACCCGTCGAAAACGACGTAGCACTCGGGACGGGGCAATTACCCTTACCGGCCATTATGAAAGCGGCGAAAAAAACCAGCATTCAACATTATTATATAGAAGACGAAAGTCCGAACATTAAAACCCAGGTGCCCCAGACAATCGCGTATCTGAAAACGCTGAAATAAAAAAAGAGCAACTGTCGTAACAGTTGCTCTTTTCATTTAGGATTTTTTCTTGGCCTGCTGATTCAGCATAAACTCAAAGTAATTTTCGAGTTCCTCGGCGGGAATCTTCCGGGCAATAATTTTTTTGTCTTTGTCCAGTACGTAAATGGTTGGCGTCGCCTGGGCATCAAAGGTTTTCAGGTAATCCGTATAGTGAACGGTCTGGGCTGTCTTGGCATCCTTATGGATATCGATGACGTTCGTGAACTCCTGAATCTTGTACTCCTGAATGAACTTTCGCCATTCCTTCGGATCACGTCGTAAATCCGTTGCGTAAATCTTCACACCCCGGTTTTTATACTTCTGATAGAAGGCTTTGAGTTTCGGCATGGAATCCCGGCAGTGTCCGCAGTCATCCGAATAAATGAATACAATCGTGTAGTTCGCCTTGAGGTCGTGTAGATTCAGTGAGCGGCCTAGAGTATCCGTCTGATACATGTTCGGGATGGTTTTTCCAACCAACAGAGGCTTCAAAATGGCAATCCGGTTTTTGAAGTTGGTCACCGTACTGGAATCCCAAAGGGCAGGTTCGCCCACGTAGTACTTCTCGCCCATGTGTACAAAAAAGCCATCTACGCCCAGCACTTTCGATTGTTCGTAACGACTCGTCATCCAGTAAGCCAGATACCGACGCATTTCCGTTCCTTTAGCCCGGCTCATGATTTTATCGGCTTCCTTACTCAACGAGTCGGGAGACTGATACACCAGATTTTCGAAGAAATTTTCCAGTTTTTGCTGGAGAAAGGGTGTCCGCAGGAGTCGTTCGTCACTCAGATCAATGCCATCGAAGTAATGATTTTTATAATAGCGGTACGCAAAGGTAGAATCCGGACGGCCGTTGGGCAGGAGTGGGGCCGGGGGGATTTCCGGTTCGGCAGCGGCTTTGAACAACTGGGCCGTAAACGAGCCCGCGTGCTCCCGAATGAATTTCTTGCGATACTCCGTCAATTCTTTTTGAATCGCTTTTACTTTAGCCGCTGCGGTTGGATCTGATTGAGCCGTTTGCCGTAATTGCTGTAAGGGTTCGATCCGGCTTTGCATCTGATGGTTGAAAGCGTAGAAAAGTTCATTTTCCATGGATCCTACCGCTTTCATATGCTTGGGCGGATTGCCCGCCGCAACACTTTCCTTATCCGTAATCAGCTCAAAGTCCTGATCGGCATCGACAATTAAATCAAACAGTTTCCACTGCGAGATGGAAATGACGTACAGCCCTTCCGGTAGTTTTTGGGAACCGGTGAAAATGACATTGCCCTGAGCATCGGCCTTTGCCGTATCCTGTACGAAAAACTGACCACTGCCGAGGCCCGTATAGTAGGCCAGATAGCAGGTGCTATCACGTAAACCCTGAATACGGGCCGTAATTTTATAGCCGCTTTGAGCCGACAGGGTATACGCTAAAAAACTAAGTAAAAAGGTAAAGCAATAACGAAGCATAGAAGAATACAGATTGTCATTCAAAGGTAAGGTTTCACGCCTAAAGTTGCCGACCTTTGGCCGCCATCTTACAAACGTTTAAGTACAGCTATCTATGTTTTTTTTACTTTCTAAAATTTTATTTTATCTATTGATGCCCATCACCTTTCTGGTGTATGGATTAGTGATAGCTGCTTTTTCAAAGTCACCCCGCCGGAAACAATGGGCTATCTGGACAACGCTGGCCTGGCTGTTTGTAAGTAGTACTGATGTTACAACGAACGAATTGGCCCTAGCCTGGGAATATGCTCCTGTAACCTTGAAAGCGGATGAAAGCTATGATATCGCCGTTATATTGACCGGCGGAATAACGGGTAATAAAGATGGAAAAGTATTTTTTGGTAACTCTGCTGACCGGATTCTGCAGCCTTTACTTTTATACAAAGAAGGAAAAGTAAAGAAAATTCTCATCTCGGGAGGATCAGGTATATTGTCCGCTCAGGCTGATTCTACTTCAGAAGGCAAAGCAGCGGCTCAGTTACTACATATTTCAGGAGTGCCCCAGTCGAATATTATGTTGGAAGGAACGTCCCGCAATACGAGAGAGAATGCTACGCATACGGCTCGAATGCTTGGTAATAATAAACCGAAAATACTGCTGGTGACTTCAGCGTTTCATATGCGTCGGGCGGTCGGCTGTTTTCAGAAAGAAAATATACAGGTAACCCCTTATCCAACGGACTTCTTTGCCTCCGAGCGGCAAACCGCCTGGGATTACTTTCTGGTACCTAAAGAATACAACCTGTTGTGTACCTACCGCATCGTACACGAGATGGTAGGTTACGTGGTATACTGGGCTCTAGGGTACCTTTCCTAGGGTAAAAATGATAGAGTAAAGAGTCGAAAACAAAGATTCTCCGCTCTATACTCTATCATCCTTACCCTAAGAAAGAATATGCACCATGCGTAACAGATCGTCGGAGATGGGCTTATCCTTGGTAATACATTCAATAAAGGGTGTATACACCAGACGATTGTTTACGATACCCGTCATGACGTTTTTCTGACCACGGAGCAAACCTTCAATGGCACCCAGGCCCAGACGGCTAGCTAAAATGCGGTCGTACGCAGAAGGAACACCGCCCCGCTGAATGTGCCCAAGGGTCGTGACCCGAATGTCCACTTCAACGTCAATACTTTTCTTGATTTTTTCGGCAATTTCGGTAGCCCGGCCTTCTTTTTCTCCTTCTGCAACGACTACGATGGAAGAAGACTTCTTCTTCACAAAGCCCTGCTTCAAAGTTTTAATGACGGATGAAACGGGTTCAGAAAGATCTTCCGGTACCACCACAAACTCAGCTCCACCGCCAATACCCGACTGAATGGCGATGTAACCCGAATCGCGGCCCATCACTTCGATGAAAAATACGCGGTCGTGCGAATCAGCCGTATCCCGAATTTTGTCAATCGCGTCGAGTGAAGTATTTACGGCCGTATCGTACCCAATGGTATAATCCGTTCCGTACAGATCATTATCAATCGTACCCGGAGCACCTACCGTTGGAATTTTAAACTCATTGAAGAAAATCTCAGCTCCGGTGAAAGTACCATTTCCACCGATGGCTACCAGCCCTTCGATCCCTAAGGCTTTCAGGTTCTCGTAAGCCTGCTGGCGGCCTTCAGCCGTAGTAAAGCGACGCGAACGGGCGGACTTCAGAATAGTGCCTCCCCGTTGAATTATATTAGAGACATCGCGGGATGTCATCGGATAAATATCACCTTCGATCATGCCGCTGTACCCCCGCCGAATACCAAATACTTCAACTTTGTGGTACATGGCACCCCGTACGACCGCCCGAATGCAGGCGTTCATGCCTGGAGCATCTCCCCCGGAGGTAAACACTGCAATACGCTTCATATTTGTGGTCAAACCCTGTTAGATTATTTTGGTTACAAATGGGATTACGGAACTTTTGAGCAGGCCCTCGTAAACTCGATGCAAATTTACAGCTTCTTTGGATCGATTGGCTTTATGAACTTCAAAAATCAAAGAGTTCATGGTAATTTAATAAGATTCAATCTTATTTTCCATGTTTTTACGTACATAGGGGCACACTTTATCAGTTATTTTTCGAAAATTTGGCGTATCCTTCCATCTTAAATAAATCCAATAAACATTTATCATTATCGTACTAAAGGAGAAGGGTGAAGACCCTTGGGGAAACCCGTATGAAGAGAGTAATCACAATTGTTTCCATACTTTTAGGTGGAACTGCGTCTGACGTTTCAGCTCAGTTTTTGTTAGGGCAGACGGGCAGCAACTACGCAGGCATTCACGGGGTATACGCCAACCCGGCCTCGGCCGTGGATACCCGTTACAAAGTACATATTCACTTAGCCGGTTACGAAAACTATCTCTATAACAACTACCTGGTCTGGGAGGCTCCGTATTCGCCGATTGCCATGCTGACGAATACGGTTTCTTCCAAATACCGGGGGCCCAGCAAAGGAATCATCTTCCGCGATCAGGAGTACCTAAGAGAAAAGCTCAACGGTCGCGATAAGCACCTGCGGGCTGGGGGTGAAGTGCGAGGACCGGGTGTACTAATTACGTTAAACGAGAAAAATGCTCTTTCGTTTAATACGCGTATTCGGGCTGGAGCGGCTCTAACGCATACATCTCAATCGGTTGCTCAGTTAATCAAAAACGGAACAACGATAGGAAGATCCATTGAACCTGAGGACTTTGGTACGCATCTGTACGCGAATACCAACGGTATGGTCGAGCTTTCGGGAAGCTACGCCCGCGTGATGTACGACGAAGACGAAGATTTTGTGAAAGTGGGTGTCACCGTGAAACGCGTCATTGGTTTGCACCAGGGCCATATTCTGGGTCGGAATATTGACTATGAATATGTTCAGGACCCAACGTATGCTACCGAAGCCGCCGTTCGTCTTAAGTCCGTAGATGCTCAGTACGGAATCACGAATGAAGGGGCTTTCCAAAGCGTCAGCTTTTCACCGGTCTGGCTGTTGGGAAACGCTCCGGCGGGTAGCGGCTGGGGAGCTGATCTGGGAATGGTTTATGAATATCGTCCGGACGTTCGGAAGTACTCGTACCGGGATCGATACGGGGTACATCGTGACGCAAGCAAGAATAAGTACTTGTATCGGATCAGTGTATCCTTACTGGACATAGGACGAATTCTATACAAGAATCCCAATTACGTGGAAGCGTATAAACTACAGCGGCGGGATGCCATTCTGGCGGAAGATAACTTCACGGGGATGCAGGGAATTGATGGCTTTATGTTGGGTTTGAATCAAACCCTCAATCCTTCCGAAAACGAACGGATTGCGGCTTACCGTACCGCTCTGCCCACCCGTTTGCAGGCAAGCATTGATTACAATGTCAAGGAAAAGGTATACGTCAATGCCATGCTCATGCAGGGATTTGTCTCCAATAAACGGGCTGCTTTCACCATGCCCTCGGTTCTGGCTGTAACGCCCCGGTACGAAGGAAAATGGGTAGAAGTGGCCATGCCGGTCGCCTTGACCGATAATTACAGCCGACTGGCTCTGGGCCTGGGGGCCCGCCTGGGTATTGTTTACTTCGGTTCGGACAATCTGCTTTCCACCCTCAATATCGGTAATCCTAAAGGGGTGGAATTTTATTTCGGTGCCCAGATTCCTATTTACCAGAAAGCTCCGGAATCGAATCTGAAATGTTATCCGCAACGGGAAAAGCGAGGCTTATTTGGATTTTTGAAGAAGAAATAAGTACTGAAACGAAAAACCCCGGACTAAGCAGTTCGGGGTTTTTCGTTTAACTCTTGATCATTCCGATGCCAATCAGCAGCAAGCCCGATCCCAGCAACAGAAAAAAACCAGGAGCCAGCCAGGTAGCCAGCGGAGCATCAACGCGGGACTGGCCGGGTTTGTCGAGGGCGTAGCGGATGGGCAGTGACCGTCCCTGTAAATTGGTGCGGGTGATGCGTAAAGCATAACTCTGACCCGCTACTTCATAAACGATCCGGCCGTCTTCCACCTGGCCAAACGTGCGGCCCGTGGTTTTCATCCAGCTCCGACGTTTCTGTAAGACGGTCCAGCCAATGAGAAAGGCAATGGCTCCAATAACCGTAACGATAACTCCAAAAACTACCATTCAATCAATGGATTAAAGAATATATTGACTCAGATCGCGATTCTGTACCAGTCCTGCCAGACGCTGTTCGACGAGTTCTTTCGTGACTACCACCTGAGCATTCGGTCCGATCTGATCGGGAATGTCAAACAGAACGTCGTTCAGCAATTGACTGACTACCGTTTGCAAACGACGGGCTCCAATATTTTCAACTTCCGTATTCAACTGGAACGCCACTTCGGCCAACGCATCCAGGGCTTCTTCGTTAAAAGACAAACCTACCGATTCGGCCTGTAACATGGCTTCGTACTGGCGGGTCAGGGCGTTCCGGGGTTCTTTCAGAATCCGCACGAAATCGCTCTTGGTCAGCGGCTGTAACTCGACCCGAATCGGGAAACGGCCCTGTAACTCCGGAATCAGATCGCTGGGTTTAGAGACGTGGAAAGCCCCCGCGGCAATGAACAAAATGTGATCCGTATGAATAACCCCGTATTTGGTATTCACCGTCGAACCTTCCACAATGGGCAGTAAGTCCCGCTGAACGCCTTCCCGCGATACGTCCGGACCCGAACCGCCACTTTTGGCGGCGACTTTATCAATTTCATCGATGAAGATAATGCCCAGGTTTTCGGCTTTCCGAATGGCCTCTTCCTTCACTTCATCCATATCAATCAGCTTGGCTGCCTCTTCGTCGAGCAAAATCCGCTTTGCTTCGCCAATGGTTACCTTCCGCTTTTTGCGTTGTTTAGGCATCATTCCCGAAAGCATTTCCTGGATGTTCATCATGGAACTTTCGTCAATGGGACCACCCATCACGCCAATGTTGGGCGAGGTACTTTGCTGAACGTCGATTTCAATTTTGCGGCTGTCCAATTCACCCGTACGGATTTTTTCGCGGAAACGCTCCCGCGTTCGTTCGTTGAGTTCCGCATCGGAGGCATTTTCGGGCGAAACGCTAACGGAGGACGAATGAAAACCCGTGGGTTGTTTAACCGGCGGAATCAGGGCATCAAGGATTACTTCTTCTACGGACTGAGCCGCCCGTTCTTTCACGGACTCTTTTTTAGCCGCCCGTACCATGTGGATGGCCTGTTCCACCAGATCGCGTACCATGCTTTCCACATCGCGGCCCACGTAGCCCACTTCCGTAAATTTGGAAGCTTCCACTTTGGTAAAGGGAGCATCGGCAAGCTGGGCAAGCCGGCGGGCAATTTCGGTTTTTCCGCAACCCGTAGGCCCAATCATCAGAATATTGTTGGGCATGATTTCCCGCTGCATTTCTGCGGCAGCGTTCATCCGCCGCCAGCGATTCCGCAGGGCAATGGCCACATTTTTCTTCGCTTCGTGCTGACCAATGATGTATTTATCTAATTCCGCCACGATCTGACGGGGGGTAAGAGCTTCGAGACTTTTGGCTTCTCCGGGAGTCATAGATGAATTTCTGTAAAACGGTACATTCCTGGCCAGTCAAATGGGATACACAGGAAAAATCAACAAAAGTGTCAGTAAACCAACGAAACAGGTGTAGCTGACAAGATGACAACGTCACATAACGAATCGGCAACCAGTAACCTATACAAAGATGGTACCACAAGCCTGATTCTAATAAACCGTGCGGGCTGACAGGCCGAAGAAGGTGTAATTTTGGCGGTATCTTGTCAGGCCATCGGACGGGATACCGTCTGACCATACGTCATTTTTCTAAACCTGTTTTTCATATGGCTGTCCGTTACGATACCGTTCGTAGTCTGGCCCTGGAATACCCGCACGTAACCGAAGGACTTGCCTATGGAACACCTTCGCTTCATCTAGGCCGCAAATTACTCGGTCGTTTGCAGGAAGACGGCCAGACACTGGCCATAAAGCTGAATCCCGAGGAACGGGAAACGTATCTGGAACAGGCTCCTGATACATTTTTTCTGACGGATCATTACCGAAATCATCCCGTCATCCTGGTAGATTTGACGCTGGTGCGATTGGAAGATGTGGAGCTGCTGCTAGAGAAAGCCTGGCGGTTTCTGGCTTCAGCCCGGCAAGTGAAAGCGTACGGACAGAGAGTAGGGAAGCAATAAATTGACCCTCAGGGGTTAAACGTAAAATTTTTAACATCTGTTGTAGCTGATCTTACCGCATGCCAGCGTTTATTAAACGTATACGTTCAGCAAGCTGGATGTAATGGAGCATACCAAAATCAGATTTCATACCCCTTTATCGCTCTGCTTATGAGAAAGTATACTTGGATGGCTTTACTTGGGTTAGCTCTAGGCGGTTTTTCTTGTCAACGGGCAGCCTTAGATCCCACTTACAAGCCGGTGCTTTTTGTTATGAAAGAAGGCGATCAATGTCTGATGCTTACGGAAGGGCAAGCCTGGCCCGGCACCCCGTTATTTGACCCGAAGCAAAAGGTGCAGTACTTGCTGGATAATCAGCCCACGGAGAATACGCAACTTTTAAAAGAGTTGTTAGCCCAACAGCAAATCAGTAAAATCATGGTTGGAGAGTCCCCGCGAAAAAAAGAAAAAATGATAGCGTTTACTACCAGGCCCTAAGCTCGAATCAACAAAGAAATGCAGGCTATGTGGAAGGTCTTTCCCGTCACGAGAAAAGACAAAATCAGTACACGGTCGTTGCTGATGAAACGACGAGTCTTTGGTTGGACAAAATATCTTCCTTCACGGCGGCGTTAGGGCTAAAGCAAGTCCTCGCGTCCCCCTGTATTAATTTTTACTTAGGATTGAACTTTCTTTTTGGCGAATCCTTTAAAAACTACAAATTTTGTAGGGAGAATCGTTTGATTTAGAGGGCTTGTCGGGGAAATATGCAAGAAGTCAAAAAAGGAATTATACAAGGAGTAGTGATACTGGTGGCCCTGATCTATCTGGCCAAATTATTTTATCTACAGGTGATTGACGAAGGCTACTCGGAGGCAGCCGTTAGCAATGCGATTGAACAGGTCGTGCAGATTCCCTATCGCGGTCAGATTTATGACCGAAAGGGAAATCTGATTGTCTACAATACGCCGACGTACGATTTGTTTATCACCCCCAAAAAGCCCGCATTCCGGATACACTCCGTTTGTGTAATTTGCTGGGTGTTACCAAAGTTCAGTTTGACAGTATGTACAACGTGGCGAAAACGTATTCCAAGTTTAAGCCTTCCTTGTTCATGCGTCAGCTCTCCGTCGAGGATTTTGCCCGTATTCAGGATGCCATGGTGGATTATCCTGGTTTCACGTTCGAAACCAGTGCGTTCCGTACGTACAATACATCGGCTCTGGCGAATACACTCGGGTACGTAGCGGAGGTAAGCCCCAAACAACTGGAAGATCAGGAAGAACGCGGTGAAAATTACTACCGCCAGGGGGATTATATCGGACAGAGTGGTCTGGAGAAGCAGTACGAGGAAACACTGCGGGGTCGTAGGGGGATGAAGTACATCATGAAAGACGTACACGGCGTAGTGAAAGGGCCCTGGAAAGGGGGAGCGGCGGACATCGTTCCCGTTGCTGGAAAGAACCTGTATACTTCGCTGGACGTGGAATTGCAGCAATACGCGGACAGTTTGTTTCAGAACAAGTCGGGCAGTCTGGTGGCGATTGATCCCAGTACTGGTGAAATTCTGGCCATGGTATCGGCTCCCACGTACGATCCGAAAATGTTATCGGGACGTAACTACTCCAAAAACTATGCTCGCCTTGCTCTGAATCCATTCAACCCCCTGCTCAACCGGGCCTTGCAGGGTACCTACCGACCGGGTTCTACGTTTAAAACCATCGAAACGCTGGTGGGTTTGCAGGACGGAGCCATTACACCCGGTACGGTTCTGGGGCACTCAGGGATTCGTATGAACTGTCACTGCGGCAGTAGTTCAAGTACGCTGCACCGGGCCATTCAGATGTCCTGTAACCCGTATTTCTACCACGTCTTCCGGCGAATCATTTACAACAACGACGAAACCAACGTTTTCAAAAAATCGAAAGTAGGATTAACCCGCTGGCACGATCGGGTTGCCAAATTCGGAATTGGACAAAAACTGGGCGTGGATTTACCCTACGAACGTAAGGGTCTCTTGCCGGATGTCGAATACTACAACAAACGTAACAAAGGCGAAAACAACTGGAAATTCTCCAACATCTATTCCGTAGGTATCGGGGAAGGGGAGTTGCTCGTTACACCGCTGAAACTGGCGAACGTAGCTGCGATTATCGCCAACCGGGGCTGGTACATTACGCCGCACCTGGTACGGGCCATTGGTAACCCCAAGGGCGATCCACTGCCCGAATTCAAGGAAAAACATTCAGTAGATATTGATTACCGGCATTTCGAGACCCTCATTGCGGGGATGTCAGACGCCGTTCGGGCGGGTACGGTGATGCGGGCTGCGTACATTCCGGATCTTGAAATCTGCGGAAAGACAGGAACCTCGCAAAATCCGAAAGGCCCCGCGGATAACTCTGTATTTATCTGCTTTGCTCCGCGTAATAATCCTAAAATCGCAATTGCCGCGGTAGTCGATTACGGAAAATGGGGAGGCACCACTTCGGCTCCCATTGCCATGATGGTGGCCGAGAAGTACATCAAGGGAACCGTTAGTCACAAAGGACTGGAGCGGGAACTGATGAACAAAAATCTCCTGTACCTGCCGCCGCCTTCTCCCAAGAAAAAGCCAACGCCTCTGCTGCCGAAAGACCGGATTCTGATTGTAGAAAATGGAAAAGTGAAATCGGTACCGACGACTAAATCAGCTTACCCCCAGTTTTCGGTATATGATTTCATTACGATGCAATAGGTAAGGTTTGAATCATCTTTTAAAGAATAAGAAATTGGCTTCCCGCGAGAATAGTGTTTTAAACCGACTGGACTGGATTACCGTAGCCCTGTATATAGCCTGCGTGGTGGTAGGCTGGCTGAATATCTACGCCGCTGTTTACAATCCCGAACAACCCATCAGTATTTTTAATTTCGATACGAATTCCGGGAAACAGCTGGTATTCGCGGGGTTTGCCGTTTTCATTATCATTGCCATTCTGGTGATTGATTACCGATTCTGGGAAACGTTCGCTTTTTTCATTTACGGATTCGTCCTGCTGCTACTGATTGCCGTACTCTTTCTGGGGGCGAATATCAAAGGTTCGCACTCGTGGTTTCGGATCGGACCGATCGGTTTTCAGCCCGCTGAGGTCGCGAAGATGGCCACGGCGTTAGCAATAGCGAAGTATCTCAGTACGCCCGGGACCAACCTTACCCGGTTCAAGGATCAGCTGAACGTGGGAATCTTCATGCTGATTCCGATGATTTTGATTCGAATTTCCGACGAAACGGGTCAGGCTCTGGTGATTGTAGGCTTGCTACTGATGCTGTATCGGGAAGGGTTGCCGGGGATTTATCCACTGATCATCATTGTGGCGGCAACGTTACTGGTTCTTTCGCTAACCGTCGAAACCCTGAACATTGCCATTGGACTGGCCGTTGTCGGGGCTTTAGTCATTTTTTTTCTGCCCCGTTACCAGCGAAACCGAAAGACCTATACGGCCATGGGACTCATTTACGTGGGTTGTATCAGCATGGTACTGGCGACGGATTTTATCATTAATGACGTGCTGGCTCCCCACCAGCGGTCCCGAATTGAAGTACTGATCGATCCCAACAGCCATAAACGCGGGGCGGGCTGGAACGTGATTCAGTCCAAAATTGCGATTGGTTCGGGAGGTATTTTCGGAAAAGGCTTCCTGCAGGGTACACAAACCAAATTTGACTTTGTACCCGAGCAAAGTACCGACTTTATCTTCTGTACTGTAGGAGAGGAGCACGGCTTTATGGGCAGCATACTGGTGATTGGCTTACTAATCGGGCTAATCCTGCGATTAATCATACTGGCCGAACGACAGCGTATCAAGTTTGCCCGCGTGTATGGCTACGGCGTTATCTCTATATTTTTCTTTCACTTTCTGGTGAATATTGGCATGACCATTGGGCTAATGCCCGTAATCGGGATTCCCCTGCCTTTCTTTAGCTATGGGGGGTCGAGTTTGTGGTCCTTCACCATTTTACTATTTATTTTCCTGAAGCTTGACGCTCAGCGTTCTCAAATTATGTCGCGGGTGTAAGTGTCCAACCGCCAGACCATGCCTTTTCGCCTTTCAGCCTAAAGTGGTGGGCGGGTTGACCGGGATCGGCGTATTTGGGAAGGATAACTTCCTACACCTATGCCGATCCTGCAAACCCACCAACTGGAATTTTACTTCCGCAAGGGCCAACCGATTGTTCGTCAGGTTGATCTTAGCGTACCCAAAGGCTCTATTTTCGGATTTCTGGGTCCGAATGGAGCCGGGAAAACGACTACCATTCGGCTCATACTCGGTTTGTTACGGGCGAGTGGCGGACGGGTGGAAATCTTCGGTCAGGAGCTGGAGTCCAACCGTTCCGAACTGTTTCAGAAAATTGGTTCGCTCATCGAGCAACCTTCCCTGTATCTACACCTGACGGGTGAACAAAACCTGGAAATTGCCCGTCGGTATACCCAGGTCCCTGCGTCGCGTATCCCGGAAGTACTCGCTATGGTAGGCCTACAGGCGGCGGCCCGGAAGCGGGCCGGAGCGTATTCGCTCGGTATGAAGCAACGCCTGGGACTGGCCATTGCCCTTCTGCATCAACCCGAACTGGTGATTCTGGACGAACCCACGAATGGCCTGGACCCCGCCGGGATCATCGAGATGCGGGAACTGCTGAAAACCCTCAATCGCGACCACGGCATTACCTTCTTTGTATCAAGCCACCTACTAGCTGAGGTGGAGCGGATGTGTACCCACGTCGGCATCATTCATCAGGGAAAGTTACTGTTTCAGGGAAGTATTGAAGAGCTGCAATCGGCTCAGGTACAGAAACGTAGCGTACAACTGGAAACTAATAATGTAGACCAGGCCGAGGCCTTACTCCGCCAGCAGTACTCTGTTCAACGGCTTGCCAATGGTAAACTTAGTATTCCCTTCGAAAGTAAATCGCAGGTAGCGGCTCTGAATCAGTCGCTGGTACTGGCGGGCTTTGAAGTCTACGAACTCAGCCTACAGGGAGCCGATCTGGAAGAGATGTTCCTGGAAATTACGGGGCCACTTCGTATGGAATCGCTGGTATAAAGTTGATTTTGAAGTTTGTTGATTCGGAGTTTCGTTATTTACCTAGACCGAGTTTGGTCCTCCTTATTGGCCGACTAGGAGCCCATGAGCCTTCCAGGCTGGACCCCTCCACGACTGACAACAGCCTGCTGTAAGGCCACCGCGTTGCGGCTGTCATAGGTCGTTCCGTTGCCATTCCATGGTGGCCCCCATGGAATGCTCATGGGCGGGAGAGATTTTCGTCTTCGGATGATTTATGTAGTTAATCATTGTTTGAAGTTTGCCGATTTCTACATGGGCGACTTAAACCCGGTCCCCGTCCTATCGTGAAAAACCGCCTTTTTCATCCGCAACGCGGTGG
>NZ_NMPS01000034.1:0-8506 GCF_002261125.1 Siphonobacter sp. BAB-5385
TCGTAGAAGCCAATGTGTAATGATATTACACATACTATCATGAGAAAAATGTATTGGTTATGAGATTACAGGAAAACCATCGTTTTTCTGTAATGGCTATATTAGGTTTGAATGAATTCAACTTAACGATTGATTATACAACCATGATTCGTCCATTCGAAAGAAAAACAGTCTTACCCAATCCTATCCCTGAAAATTAAACCTCGATTCTTGATCGGGCCGCAGGAGCGGATAACCATTTGAGATTGCACATAGCCAGGAATTGACGCAAGTAGTAGAAATTGGCTACTGTCACTTGATAGAGGCGTTTCAAGATATTCTGAATAAGGGCCGACGTCTTGAGCAAAATGTTAGATAAAGTCCAAGGTTTAGCAGTCCATAAGCTACCGTGAGTACAGAACATCATTCTGAATAGAAGTATTCATTCTAGTAGTAAAATAGCTCTTCAAGACCCCTATTTGCGGTTCTTCTTAATTAAGGCTAAGGTAAAGTTCATTTCTACATCTTTACCACTTAAAAATTCACTGATCGTGGGTTCAATCCAGTAATCAGGCAGCGTTCCGTGGCCCGGACTGGAGGGACTCTCCACCGCCATTACATATTTTCGCATGGGTATCACTAGTTTAACTTTTGTGTTAGGCAGGATCATTTCCATCATATCACCTCCGTTGATGGAGTAGTATCCGCCCCCGGTTTCTTCCCCAATAAACGTCGCTCGTTTATTGGAATAAGCAACCGCACAAAACTCCGCTGTTGTAGAAAAGCATTTTCGACCAATGAGGATATAAACGGGTCCGTTAAACCGGGTCGGCTGAGGCTGCTGCATTTTCAGATTGTCGTGAGCCGTCCACCGATACTGCCCAGAAGGGGTTTTAGTAATGTCTTTCACGTAGTCTCTATATTCGGTCTGCTTCCAATCGGTATATTGAATAAAAGGTAAATCTTGATTGGTTGTGACAACCGCTTCTTTGTAATAATTGAAAGGCTTCTCGGCCAGATAAGCGTATAGCCAAGCCCCCCAGGTACCGTAACCTCCTGAGTTTTTACGTAAATCAATGACTAGATTTCTCACCTGTTTTTGCCTGATCAGTGTGAAACAGGAATCTAAAAACTGTTTGTAAACGGTTTCTTTCGATTTATCATCATCTAGGGCGATATAAAATTGATCTATCGTCAGTACAGCCGTTTCGGCGTTAGGTAAGCTTATGGAAAACGGACGATCTCGTTTAGGGGAACTAGAGATTAAACCAACTTTTGATCGAGTAACTCGCTTGGTTGTGGCAGGTAGAATTACTACACTATCGGGCTTGTTGCCACTCCTGATAAGCAGTCTAAATGTGTCGGGTTGGGCAATATGTAGGCCGTAATACAGATCAAACTTATTATCGAGATGGAAATATCGATTAGCCGAATTGATGCCGTCGGTGCTGATATGCTTGAACAATTCGGCCGTAATGACGGTCATTGGTTGACCGTTTATGCTCAATACCTCACTCCCCAATAGACTCGGATCATTGTCCTGGTCTGCTATAATGTAGGCTTTCCCTCTTAGAAACTTTACTTTGACGGGTACATATCGGTTGATATACTCACGCTCCGAAGTTGGTAGGCCTACACCAGTGTGACCACAACCTAGTTGGGAAATGATTGGGGATAACAAGTTAAAAAACTCGAAGGCCGTTAGCTTATGGTCAAGCAGCCTGCTGGTGCTGTCCCACAAGCGGTCAAGCTTCTCTTTAGCAATAACGTCGTACAGGGCGGGATGCATCATCTCAAAGAGTTGCCGGGTTAAGCCAAAGTCTTGCTGTAGCTGTTGAGGTGTAAACGCGTTTTCAGGAGTAGTTTTGGCCGTTTGGGCGTGCGTGGGAAGCAGAGTCAATAGAATGACTAAAACGACAAGTGCTGATTTCATAGGTAAAGGCAAGGCCATAAAATTCACAGTTCAACGAAGGGTGGATGACTAATCGGCTAAGCACTAACCACAGTAGACTAGAAGTGCAAAATTATTACACAGATTATGATTTTTTCTTTCTATCTTTTGTACTGAAACGCAATTTTGTTTCATTCCTCTACCTGTTTCTTTTCTTAGCCTATGGAACTTGATTCGTTTGATCGCCATATTCTTACCATTCTGCAAGGGGCCAATACGACACCACAGCGATTGATTGGTGAACAAGTAAATCTCTCAGCCGCTTCCGTTCATCGTCGAATCACAAAGATGGAAGAGCAGGGCGTCATTCAAGCCAATATTGCCGTGGTCGATCCGGCCCAGGTTGGGCAGCGTATCACCGTGATTGTGGAAGTGGAGCTGGCCAGCGAGCAGATTGATTTAATTGATGAAGCCAAGAAGAGCTTTTATTACGCTCCTGAAGTTCAGCAATGCTACTATGTGACGGGCGAAACCGATTTTATTTTGATTGTCAGTGTGAGCAGTATGGAAGACTACGAATTACTTACCAGACGACTTTTTTTGGCAATACGAATGTGAAACGCTTTCGTTCGTTTGTTACGATGGATCGGGTAAAGGTAGGTTTATCCGTCCCGTTGCATTCATACTAGCTGGCACAGTTGGTCAACGGCAGTTACCTGACCTGTCGCTCTTACGCTTGTTTCCGTTAGCAAACTAGATGTCTATACTATTCCTGGTAATACTTAATACATCTAAGCTTATTATACCATCGTTTTCGTGTAATTTTTTAAATGACAGTGGATTAGCCTAATATTCTATAGTCATCTGAAAGACGTGGATCTTAATAAGCTAGGTTAGGTTGGTAGGCTATCTCTATGCATGTGCATTGGATGTAGTTGCTGACTGGATTAGTTTTTAGGGCAATGACAAGAATCAAACAAACGCTTCTTTAACTTTGGTATCAGTGATCAACGGTTTGTTTTATACGTATAGCTATGAACGTACAATATGTCTCCAATGCTCAGGGAAAGGTAACCGCCGTTCAGCTTCCCTTAAAAGAGTGGCAGGAGGTGTCTAAAAAGCTGGAAGCCTTCACTAGGGCTGAGAGTATCAAGACCGGCTACGAAGAAATGTAACAAATTGAAAAAGGAACCCTGCCCGTTCGGACCTTAGATAGTTTTTTAGATGAACTATAAAATCATTCTTACCCCAAATTTTGAGAAAGAGTTTAAAAAGCTTCTCGGGAAAGTACCCCTCGATCAAGGCAGACTTACGGGCTCTGGGGCAAACCTTACAGGAAAATCCTACGCAAGGTAGTGAAGTCTTTAAAAACTGTTACAAGGTTCGTTTGGCCATCAAAAGTAAGGGCAAAGGCAAGAGTGGGGGTGGACGCCTGATTACCTATGTACGCATCACAAGTGAATCGGTGTATCTACTTTCAATTTATGATAAGTCGAATCGAGAAACGGTGACAAATGCTTATATCAAACACTTACTGAAAGATCTTTCTTGATCTTTACTCATACCTAATAAGGCAATACTTAACATAATGAAATTTATACAACATTGGCGAAAATACCCTATATCTGTTTAACTAACTGGATTCACCTGATCGGTTTTTACGGTACAACCTATTTGTTTACTTTATTTATATTGTCCTTGAAGGACTTTGATGCCGCTAGACCTGATATCTGGGACTTAGCTTTATGGAGTATTGTTTCTAGTCTTATATTGATGTTTGGCTACGGATTTAAGTTCTTGGCTGGACTCTATCTTTCTGTACTTATACTAGATGCTATTTTGTTCAAATTCAGCCAATTAAGTGTATTGAAGGCTGTTCTGTTAGAGTGGTTATTGTTAAGCTTACCTTTCTTTTATTGGGCTTTAAAATATGACTATTGGCTTTGGTTCATTCTATCACTCTCCTTTTTGGTTACTCAGATCATCAAGAAGATCAAAATTGAAAAACTCTTAAATAATGTTGTTTCCCCTTATAACATTTTACAAACAACCACTCAAGAACTGTAACATAGTATTAACTAGTGTTAAAGAAACATAAGTATTCAAGCACTAGGAGGCATACTTCTTTAGAGTTAAACCATCATTCGTTTCAGAATGATGTTATCCCTATACACCCTAATGCCGTTTTCTAGTAAACCACTTCCTCTATTTCTAGTAATTGAAGATAATGAAGATTATTGTTCCCTATTAGAATGGTCCTATCAGAAGCAGGCCCCGGCCTGCCGGTTGTACTTTGTTCGTTCCGCTGAAGAAGCACTTCGGTATTTAGAAGATTGCTTTATAAAACCTCAGCTCATCTTACTCGACTATGATCTACCAGGGATGGACGGGTTAGACTTTCTAGAACATCTTAGACACTCCTCGGTCTGGAAAAATTTGCCTATCATTTTATTCACTTCTCGTGAAGATAGTCAGCTTCAAACGCAAGCTCATAGCAAAGGAGCTACCCGCTTTATCACTAAAGCTAGCGGTTTCCTGGCTATGCATGCCTTTTGGCAGCAATTACTAACAGCCTAATTATTAAAAACGCTCGGTATAAGTATACCGAGCGTTTCCAGTTCCCCATTTTACATAAAGTCAGTAATTAACATTAAATTACTATACCACTTTGTCTATATAGTTAAAATCAGATAATTACATAACCTCAAATAAGATTTAAATATAATTTTGTTTTACCCATCACGCCTATGAATGATTTATCAGGTTCAAAACAGCTACAGCTACTCAAGCTCTTAGATAAGACTTTCTATTTCTACACCTTAGGCCTATTGATCCATACTTCCTATGTACCCGCAGATCTTCTTTATTGTACCCTCCGTCAACGCTTTAAATCGCTCTTACTAGACCAATTTCAGCATAGAATGTCTATGCTCGAAGATTTGGGGATTGTATTCATAAGAAAGGTAGGGCAGCAGGATTGCGTTCTTTTAAAGGCTGATTATCACTACTATCTACATAAGCTTTACCTAGATAGTAGTGATACACGCTTAAGCCAGCTTATGGAGTCTATACATAAAAGCCTGCAATAATATGATCTTAGATAGCTATTTCATCCGCCTCATATATGAGGTGATATATTCCCTTTACGCACGTTTTCTTACTATGCGGAGAAGATACATAAGGCCAAAATACTAAAGATAGGCTTTCTTTGCATCCAAAATAAAACCTTACTTATGTTGACTAAAGGCCCCATTGTGTCCATTGAAGATGATCAAGATGATCAATTCTTAATTAAAAGTGTGTTTACCGAATTAGGCGTCGAAAATGAACTTCTATTTTTTAACAATGGAAAGCTAGCTTTAGATTATCTGTGCACGACACAAAGACAACCGTTTTTGATTCTTTGTGATGTAAATATGCCGATTATGAATGGTTTGGAGCTCCATCAAGCCATTGCTGAAAGTGACTTTTTAAGAAAAAAAGCTATTCCCTTCGTGTTTTTAACTACGGCAGCTAATGCTACTCTTGTTAATCAGGCCTATTTTCAAAGTGTACAGGGCTTTTATCAAAAAGCAAACACCTATGAAGATTTAAAGCAACAAATGAAATCAATTTATGAATATTGGCAGGGTTGCTTACATCCTAATAGCTATTTAGGACAATAAGTATTATTGCTCATTTTTAGATTAAATTCTTTCGCTTGTATGCAAAGAAATCCCCCGATCTTTAGAATCTGAATTAAATTCAAACGCCTTATTAAGCTAACTTTGAGAGTAATTGGAGCAGTGCATTCAAATCGATCGGCTTCGTTAAATGGTCATCGAACCCAACTGCTTTAGCGTTCTGTTTGTCTTCGTGCTGTCCATAGCCAGACACGGCAACAATAAATAAATCTTTACCCCAAGGCTGCTTACGCATCTCTTGACAGGTTTCATAGCCATTCATCTGCGGCATACCAATATCTAACAAAACAACGTCGGGTTTAAGACTTTCCGCTGCTAATACTCCTTCTTTACCACTGTTCCTGCTGTGTACCTCATAACCCTTGAGCTCTAAGAGCATACTTAAGGTGAAGGTGGCATCAAGATTATCATCTACGATTAACAGGCGAAGGGCTCTTCGCTCCGCTTCTTTTTTTAGTATAGATGACCATTGGCCCTCGGTTGAGGTAGGCAAGCTGACCAGGAATGTACTACCCTGACCTATGCCCTCACTCTGGGCCTCTACGGTTCCACCGTGCAGTTCTACAATCTGCTTGACTAAGGTGAGTCCTAAACCCAGTCCCCCTTCGGAGCGGGCCAGGGAGTTATCGGCTTGCACAAACAATTCGAAAATCGAAGTCAGCTGATCCGGACTTAGGCCAATACCGGTATCCTCAACGCGTAAAAGAGCCCTTTGGCCTTGGTGTTCTAAGCTTACGTGAAGCGTGCCCTTTGGGTGAGTATAGCGAGAGGCATTGGTCAAGAGATTCATCACCATCTGCACCAGCCGCGTGGCATCTCCTTCGAGCTTAACCGGAGTCGCTGGTAAACGGACGGTTAGCTGCTGCTGCTTTTGCTGTACTAACGCTTGTACAGATTCTATCGCCTGACGGGTAAGCTCCACCAGGTTGACGCTCGCTTTTCGGAGTTCAATTTTACCCTGACTAATCCGGCTGACATCCAACAGGTCATCGACCATCCGTACTAGATGCTCGGTCTGGCGAGACATCATCTCCAACACAGATTTTGCCTGGGTATTCGCCGAGGCCGTTAGCGAAAGAATCTGTAAACCATTGCCAAGCGTAGCCATAGGATTACGAAGCTCGTGAGCCAGCATGGCCAGGAACTCATTCTTGCGTCGATCGGCTTCCCTAAGCCCTTCTTCCGCTTTTTTCTGTTTAGTCACGTCCACAAACACGTTGATGGCCCCCATAAGCTTGCCTTCCTCATCAAACAAGGGGTCGATGTTTACGTAAGCAGTCAGGCGATTGCCATTGGGTTGTTCCACCCGCACTTCCAGATCTCTAAACGAGATTCCTTTCTGGACCGCATCGGCCATGGCTGATTTGACGTGCACTAAAGGTGAGCCATCCGGCTGCCACAAGCGGAAGGCTCCGCAGAATCGATCCTGCGTATCCTCAAACCTGGGCTTGCGGCCCCAGAGCTCGACAGCCCGGCGGTTGAAATAGGTAATCCTTCCCTTGACATCACAGGTATAAAGCCCCGCCGGCATGAGTGAAATTAGCTTATTCATCCGTTCTTCACTGGCTCGCAAGGCTTCTTCAGCGGTTTTACGATCGGTGATATCGAACATGATGCCACTCATTTGGGCCGGCCTGCCGTCTTCTTCTCCAGTCACGCGTCCATATCCACTCATCCAGCGAGTGACTTGGTCGTCACGAATGATACGAAACTCGGTATCAAACAGACTTTGCTCGTCAATGGCCCTCGTTAATTCGTTTACTACCCAGTCCCGATCCTGGGAATGAATTCGGCTGACAAAGGCCTGAGATCTCTGCGGATGCGGCTCCACAGGCATTCCCAGAAGCTTAAAATGCTGCTCGTTCCAGTAGACTTCATCCGTAACCAGATGCCATTCCCAGGTGGCCA
Organism: Siphonobacter sp. BAB-5385; assembly: GCF_002261125.1. Lineage (NCBI taxonomy): Bacteria > Pseudomonadati > Bacteroidota > Cytophagia > Cytophagales > Cytophagaceae > Siphonobacter > Siphonobacter sp. BAB-5385. The sequence goes on from NZ_NMPS01000034.1 coordinate 7,462, forward strand.
TCTCGGCTGCCTCCACCGCTAAACGCGTTCGTTGTTCTAATTGCCGCCGCAAGGCCTGAGCCTGCTTGCGACGGGTAATGTCCCGGCTGATTTTAGTGAAGCCAACAAGCTGCCCCTGAGCATCGTGAATAGCCGTGGTGATTTCGTTGACCCAGAAGCGTTCACCTGTTTTGCGTAAGCGAATAGCCTCTTTTTCTACACGGCCCGTCTGAGCGGCCTTTAAGAGTTCTTGCTCGGCTTCACCCGCTGCCCGGTCTTCCAGCGTATAGCAAAGAAAGGCTGATTGCCCCACGGCTTCTTCGGCGGAGTAGCCCTTCATACGCTGGGCTCCCTCGTTCCATTCGGTAATGGTGCCGTTGGCGTCCAACCGGTAGATGGCGTAATCGGGAAGATTCGCTAGCAGTGAGTGGTAGCGTTGTTGACTATCGCGTAGAGCTTCTTCGGCCTGCTTCCGCATTAAAATGTCGTTAAATAAGATTGCTACCCGGTTTTGACCCGGTTCTCCAAACCGAAAGGCGTACACCTCGTAAAAACGCCCCAGGCCGCGGCCCCATGCTCAAAACGGACGGGTTCGCCGCTCCGAGCTACTTGAGCATAGATGTCAAACCAAAATTGCTCATGCTCGGGGGCTAGCTCCCGCATCGTTTTCCCAAGGCATTCTGAAGGCCCGTTTGTCGGAGAAATGCTTGATTGGTTTCTGTAAAGCGATAATCGGTGGGCTGGTCTTGCTCATCAAACAGAACCTCAATGATACAGAAGCCCTGATCAATGGAATTAAACAGCATCTGGTATTTATCCGTGGCCTGCTGGGCTATTTCATCTTTCAGTCGGCGAATTTCCAATTCGCCCTGCTTCATCGTAGTCATATCGGTGGTCGTCGTCGCTACGCCATCGCCGAGCTTCACCGTGGATTGATAAAACCAGCCATCAAACTGCTCATGTACATAATGCCGTTCGGATTGATCCGGAATACCCGTTTCGCATACCTGCTTAAACGTATCAAAAATGCCTACTTCTTTCACGCCGGGATTGAGCGTGAGCAGGC
>NZ_NMPS01000035.1:0-3269 GCF_002261125.1 Siphonobacter sp. BAB-5385
TCGTAGAAGCCAATGTGTAATGATATTACACATTATATGATGAGAAAAATGTAATGGTTAGGAGATTACAGGAAAACCATCGTTTGATTGTAATGCTATATTGACTAGTCAATTAACATAAGGATTGATTATATAACGGAAAAATGTTGCTTTGAAGGGCTGATATAAATAGTACCCGTTGTGCATATGCCATACAGAAAAAAATAGGTTGTACATACTCCTGATAAAGAGTAACTTAAGGAAAGTATCTCACGCTTTCTCGGGGAATGTGCAACCTAAAATCTAATTACGACAGGATTTTTCAAATCTGCAAAAATTCACTACAACTTGCCTTAAGAGAAGGAAACAATCTTTTACGGTATGGAAAATCTACGAAAACTTCTGATCTTGAGATCGTTACCTTATCAATCACAGCAGAAATCTTACAAATCACCTCGGAAAATACACTATTTTCTATCCTAAAAAGTGATTATCCAAACTGGTTTTCCACCCTTGTTCATCGGAGCACTTACAATCGAAGACGTAGAAAATTGCAAACGTACATTTCACAGGTAGCTCAATCGATTGCCAAACAAATCAGTCCTGAGAATTCCACTTTCATACTCGATTCTATGCCTTTGCCTTTATGTGATCAGGTGAGAGTTTACCGAAACAACATAGGTACTAAAAATGGGGATCTACTGCCTTCGTACGGGTATCATGCCTCCCATAAGTGCTGGTATTTTGGGCGGTGCGCCGCTGCGATATAAATTACAAGTTATATTGACTCAAACTGGGGTTCCCACTGCCGTAGAAATTAATTCTGCTCATGTACATGATGTGCATTGCTTAGAACAATTAAAATTATTGCAACTATCTAATTGTCAGATCATTGCAGATAAAGGATATCTGTCTTTAAAACACCATCAAGAATTACTAACTGCTCATAACATTTCACTAATCACGCCTGTTCGTATAAATATGAAGAAAGAATCCAGCGGATGGTCGAATACCTATCAACGGATTCGAAAAAGAACGGTTCGCCGCTGCGATAGAGACCTTTTTCTCCCAGCTTTGCGATCAATTCTTTATTAAGAAAATAATTGCTAAGTCTTTTGAAGGGATTTGTGCCAGAGTATGCTCAAAGATCAGTGGAATAGCCGTATTGCAACTCATTAACTATCACAATAATAAACCGCTCAATCATTTGAAACATGCTCTAGCTTTGTAATATGAACAACGAGTATATTAATTATATTTTAGTAAAATACTATCTATCTTTTTTCACTATCACTTCCTGTGATTTTTTGTAAAATAACTCCCGTATTATTAGTCAATAGAATAGTTGGAATACTTCCATCGAAACTAAATATTTCATTTACATATAATCTATCGCTTTGATCTATAATTAGTTGCTGCCAAGGCATTTGTTCTTTGTTTAAGGATTTTTTCCATTTACTAGTGTTCTCATCTAAAGATATAGATGTAAATTTTACTTTTCCTTCTAAACCATATTTAGAATAAAGAACTTTTAAATGTGGAATTTCTTTTAGACAGGGTCCGCACCAAGACGCCCATAAAACAATTAAATTATACTTACTGTTATCTGTAAACATTCTCGTTTTTATTTCTTTTTCGTTTCTAAATATAACTTCATTACTTAATGCTTTTTTCACTCTTTTATTTACATAAATATACAAATCTTTACCCTTTTTACTATTTTTTACATCATCATTGAACTTAGAAAAAATACTATAGAAGTCATCATTACTTAAAGTAGATATTTTTTTTCTTAGTTCATATAAATAATAAAATGAATATGGATAACTTTCTACAATTGATTTTATTTTTTCTACGTTACTTATTGTTGAAAAGTTAGCCAAATCATTAAACATCACCTTCGATTGTTTTCCTATTTTTATACCTTCTCCTAGGTAGACTATTTTTATATTTTGGGGTAAAGTCAAATTAGAAGGTAAAAAATCTTTTAAATCACCATTTAAATTTATCCCATCTTCCAGTAATAAGTATTGTAGCTTAGTTTTTAATCCATTTTTATAAATTCTTGTATCAAATACCAAAATTCTTTTAACTCTATCATTGTCTACATGTTCAAACTGAATTAATTCTGGCTCACTATACAAAGATCTTTTTAATTTAAATGTAAATTTACCTTTTCTGGTTTTAGCTACATCAATTGTATCCCTTGTTTCATTAAGTATAAAAAGATTTCCATCTGGTAAGTTATTAATAGATCCGTTTATTTCAATTTTATCTTCTAAGCTTGAACAACTATTAAATATTACAATGAGCAGAAAAACAAAAATTTTATTCACGGTTATTTGTTGTTTATGATTTACTCAACGTATAAAAGTTAACTCGCCCAGTTTTAATTAATTATATAAAGACTGGGCGAGCCGGTAGTTGACTGATTACGCGCGACAATGGCTATAGCCGCTTTTGTTTGATAGCTTGATTTTAGATCCTAGACCTACATCACAATAACACCATCCCATATCACTTCGACAGCTTCCGCTAAATATCATACTTTCGCCACCGTTAAAAATATGCAATTGGCAACTGCCACTCTTGCAAAAAAAATCCCCTCCTACTAAACTTTTCATTTCAGTTCTACTTAAAGTAGACGAAGTGAAATTGGACATAGTCTTTTTCAACCCGTTGTGCGGATAGAGGCTGAAGAAAAAAGAGGTAGTAATAAGGAAGAAAAGATTGTACACGCTACTGAAAATGAGTAGATTAAGAGAGGTTCTCAAGCTTTCTTATCATGTACAATCTACTGACAAATTACCAACGGATTTTTCAAATCTGCAAAGATTCCTTAAATCATTATTTGGTATCTAACCATAATTTCACTGCGTATAGATATCCAGCTAAGATGTCTGATCTTGAGGTTATTAGTTTATCAATTACCGCAGAGGTATTAGGTATAGGTTCAGAAAATCTATTGTTTTCTATTTTAAAAACGGATTACAAGAGCAAATTCCCCCATTTAATTCACCGTACCAATTATAATCGCAGACGTAGGAAGTTGCAGCCTTATATTTCTCAAGTAGCTCAGAGAATTGGTCAACTCATTGATCCGCAGCCTAGCTTATACATACTTGATTCGATTCCGTTGCCTATTTGCCAACCTATCCGAATACCAAAATGTAAAATCAATAAAAATGATTCCGAATGTCTACCTTCTCGTGGGTATCATGCTTCCCACAAACAGTACTATTACGGCGACCGTCGCGCGGATTTAAGCTGCAAGTAATGTTAACGGATCG
>NZ_NMPS01000036.1:0-35997 GCF_002261125.1 Siphonobacter sp. BAB-5385
GATGATGCCAGCCCCGGGGCTGGCATCATCCTTTTTCAAGCGTAGTAAAACCTTACCCGAATGAAGTATACTCGATTAGGCTCCTCGGAATTAGTAGTGAGTGAAATTGCCTTTGGCGGCATGTCACTGCAAAAAGATACGGCTACGAAACTGCTCCAAAAGGCCTTCGACGAAGGAATTACCCTTTTTGATACGGCGGATATTTACGACCAGGGCGAAAACGAACGCCTCATGGGTGAAGCACTGAAAGACCACCGGAAAGAAATCGTACTGGCGACCAAAGTGGGCAATCAGGAGCGGGCCGATGGCAAAGGCTGGGACTGGAACCCGACGAAGGACTACATTCTGGCCTCGGTCGAAAAAAGTCTGAAACGCCTGCAAACCGACTATCTTGATTTGTACCAGTTACACGGCGGTACCATGGATGACCCGATGGATGAAACCATTGAAGCCTTTGAATTGCTGAAAGAGCAGGGAAAAATCCGGGCGTACGGCATCTCATCCATCCGGCCGAATGTGATCGAACAATACGTCAATCGCTCCAGTATCGCCAGTGTGATGATGCAGTATAGTCTGCTGGACCGTCGTCCGGAAGAAACCTGCCTGGAGCTGTTGCACCAGCACGGCATCAGCGTACTCGCCCGCGGTAGCGTCGCGAAAGGACTGCTGGCCGGAAAACCTGCGGATACCTATCTCAATTATACGGCCGAGGAAGTACGAGCCGCCGCTGAAGCCGTACAGGCCCTGAGTACGAATGAACGGAATCCGGCTGCTACCGCCATTCGGTACGCCTTGTATCCGCCAGCCGTGGTATCAGCCGTGGTAGGTGTTCGGACGGCGGAGCAGTTACTGGATGCCCTGCGAGCGGGTGACGCCAGCCTGAGTGCGGAAGAATACGCGGCACTCGGTGCTGTACTGGCGGCGAACAATTATCAGGAACATCGAATTTCTGCTTCCTAAAAAGGGTTATCAGAGATAGAAAGCCAAACGAATGCTCGTATGCTCTTACGTACCATCAAACCCACGCGATATTTCTCGGACGAGCTACTCAGCCACTACCGGCAACAAACCGATCCGGCCGCCGATGCGATTATTGAACAGGTGGCCGCGGCGGGTGGCCCGGCGGGGGTACGCACCTTTCTCCAGCAACGGACGGAAGGCAAAATTCCGCTGAAAGAGGTACCCGAGTGCCGACGCTTTCTTTGTGAAGAGGGACGACTGCCCGACTGGGCTGATGCCAAGCAGATGGCTAGCGGCATTCGCCTTTTTCAGCGGCATCGCGATACCATTACCTTGTTGCTGGGCTGCCTGTCGCTACCGTACGCTTACCTGGCTGCCGATGGGGTGCAGGTACTGGCTCTTTCCAAACGGATGCAGAACGACACGCGGCAACGGCTGGAAGAAACCGGGGCTTTTGTCTTTGGCATTACGGAGGCCGAAGCCTGGCAGGGAAAGTATCCCTCCGCCATCGAACGTATTTTGAACGTACGCCTGATTCATGCCGTTGTACGCTGGTTTTGCCGGCATTCGAATCGATGGAACCCCGCCTGGGGCGAGCCCGTCAACCAGGAAGATATGGCCGGTACCAACCTGACATTTAGCTATATCATCATTCAGGGCTTACGGAAAAACGGAATTGAACCCAACGAAAAAGAGGCGGAGGCTTATCTCCATTTCTGGAAAGTGGTAGGTTACTTAAGTGGCGTACCGGAAGACTTGCTACCCGAAAACCTGCGGGAGGCTTATGTACTGGGACAATCCATTGCCCGGCGATTGTTCCGACCTTCGCCCGAAGGACAGCAATTAACCCAGGCCTTGCTACGGGCACTGGAAGATACCGTACCCGAAGGTTTAAAGACTCTGCCGGCGGCTCAGATGCGGTTTTTGCTGGGGGATGAGTACGCGGATCAACTGGCACTGCCGGCGGTACCGCTGGAAAAAAGACTGGTCCGCTTGTTACCGATGCGAATTTTTTTCCGTCCCTGATGCCTGGGCTGGTTTGATATTTTCGGGAGAACTAGCCAATTTGCGGCCTTTTTCAGACTGAACGCGATCCGCTGACGGACCGAAAAGGCGATTACCCAATTATTCATGAAAAGACGATCCGTTCGTCAACAGCCAGCAATTCTATGACTTTCGAAGAAGTAGACACTAAAATCAAGCAACTCGCCGCCCAGAAAGGCGGTACGGGTGACGTAATCAAATTTCAGACCGATGAGGGAAACATCGTCATTGATCGCGATGGTACCGTAACGAACGATGATCGCGAATCGGATGTTACGATTGGCATTAGTGCCAAAGATCTGGGTAAACTCATGACGGGTGACCTCAATCCGATGACGGCTCTGATGTTCGGTAAAATTAAAATTACGGGTGATATGTCGCTCGCCATGAAATTGCAGTCGCTGTTTTAAGTCGCCTTCAGGGCGGTTTATTACCGCAGAGGCTGTTGTTGCTGGTTGACGGATTAATCCGCCCTGAATTCCCCTTCTCATGTCAGGTTCGTTTACTTCCACCATTTGTGCCCTCGCTACGCCGACGGGTATCGGTGCCATTGGCGTCATTCGGGTCTCAGGACCGGAAACCTTTCCCATTGTTCAGAAACTTTTTCGGGGCAAAAACCTGAGCGATCAGGCAACGCATACCATCCACTTCGGAACCATTCGGGACGAAGCCGGACAAATTGTGGATGAAGTCTTGCTCAGTTTATTCCGAACGCCGCATTCCTATACCCGCGAGGATTCGATTGAAATTTCCTGTCACGGTTCCAGCTTCATCATCCAGAAGATTCTTCGTCTGCTCATTAAAAACGGCTGCCGGATGGCTCAGCACGGCGAATTTACGCAACGGGCTTTTCTGAATGGGCAACTCGATTTGGCTCAGGCCGAAGCCGTGGCTGATCTGATTGCCTCGGATACGGAAGTCAGTCACCGGGCGGCGATTCACCAGATTCGCGGGGGATTTTCGAAAGACATTGCTCAGCTACGCGAGCAACTGATTCATTTTGCTTCGCTGATTGAACTGGAGCTTGATTTTGGCGAAGAAGATGTCGAGTTTGCGGATCGTACGCAATTGCGTCAGCTCATCCGTAACATTCGGCAGACCTTACGTCCCCTCATTGACTCCTTTGAGTTGGGCAACGTACTGAAAGAGGGCGTGCCCGTAGCGATTGTAGGACCGCCCAACGCCGGGAAATCGACCCTGCTGAATGCTCTTTTGAACGAAGAAAAAGCCATTGTGACCGAAATTGCCGGTACCACCCGCGATGTCATTGAAGACACCCTGGTTTTAAATGGAATCAAGTTTCGCGTGCTGGATACGGCAGGCATTCGGGAAACCAGTGATCGGGTAGAGGCCATCGGCGTCGAACGTTCGCTGGCCGCACTGGACCGGGCCGAAATTATTCTCAAGCTAAGCAGCACGGACGTAGCCAGTGCCGAATTTGAGGCTCTGTTTGCAGCTCGGGTACCGGAGCCCGGACGGGTGATACGTATTCACACCAAAGCGGATGTGTACGCGGATCCTTCTGCGGATCTTTCTATTGCTGCCGCTACTGGCCAGGGCATTGAAGAACTCAAGCAACGCCTCGTGGACCGCGTAAACCTCCAGCGGACCAACGATACCGTAGTGACCAATCTCCGCCACTACGAACACCTAACCGCCACCGATACTGCCCTGCAACGTGCCCTCGAAGGCCTCGATGCCGGCATCACCCAGGATTGGCTAGCGATGGACATCCGCCAATCCCTTGTACACCTCGGCGAAATCACCGGACAAATTACGACGGATGATTTGTTAGAGAATATCTTTTCTAAGTTTTGTATCGGCAAGTAAGGACAGAGTATTAACAAGAAGCAAAACGAAACAATTATACCATAAATAGAAGTTAAATATTTGTATATCAGTATTTTATAAAAGATATAAATTAAAATAGTTGTTTCTCGTTGCTTCGTTTAGCTATTTGTTAACCTACCATTTTTGTTTCTCCTTTGTGTCTCGGCAGCCTTCGAGAAACAAAAGAAACAAAAATGGCACTTAGGAAAACTACTGCAAAAGAAACCGTCCGCTTGCGGGAAAAGGATCTCAAAGACGGAGTGAAAAGCCTTTTCCTCGATATCTATTTAAATGGGAAGCGGACCTATGAATATCTAAAGCTTTATCTCATCCCACCTAAATCGGCGGCCGACCGGTCCAAAAACAAAGAGACCCTTCAACTGGCTCAATCCATCCGAGCCAAACGCCAGGTCGAGATTCAGAACAAAGAGTACGGCTTTAGCTCTGCCTTTAAGCTCGAGTTGAATTTCCTCGAATACTTTGAGCGGGTGGCCAAGGAACGACTCGACTCGAAAGGCAATTACGGTAACTGGGATAGTGCCTTAAAGCATCTTGAGAAATACTGTAAGTCCAGCACTACGTTCAAAGACGTTGATGTAAAATTCGTTGAGGGCTTTAGGACTTACCTGGAAAAGAAAGCCCGCACCAAGAGCGGTACGCCCCTTTCCCAAAATACCAAGCATAGCTACTTCAATAAATTAAAGGCCTGCCTCAAGCAGTCCTTTGAGGAGGGTATACTCCCCATCAATCCAAATCTCATTATGGAAAGCCCCAAAGCGGGTGAGCCTGACCGGAGCTATCTGACGCTTGATGAAATCAAAGCTCTCATTAAAACAGAGTGCAGATACCCGGTTTTAAAGCGGGCTTTCCTTTTTGCATGCCTGACGGGTCTGCGTTGGAGCGACGTTCAAAAACTTACCTGGCGAGAAGTACAGGAACACGGAGAATCGGTAAGGCTTCGCTACACCCAGAAGAAAACCAAGTCAAACGAGTACTTGGACATCAGTAAACAGGCTGAGCCGTATTTAGGCCAGAGGGGCAAAGCCGATGAACGGGTTTTCGTCGGCCTCAAGTATTCGGCCTGGCATAATATGGAGCTGCAAAAGTGGTGCATGAAAGCAGGAATCGAAAAATCGATAACCTTCCATTGTGCTCGCCACACCTTCGCCGTACTGATGCTCGATCTGGGAGCAGAGATATTTACTGTATCAAAATTGCTTGGCCATAAAGATCTAAAGACCACGCAGATATATGCTAAAGTAATGGATAAGAAAAAACAGGATGCAGTGAATATGATTCCTGATTTGAATTTATAGATTTGGTTGTATATTGTTATTCGATTATTAAATTCCTACACCTATGAAAAGATATTTACTAACGTTTTTTGTGTTTTACACATGTTTTAACGGATTCAGCCAAAACTGTAAAGACGGGTTACACTTAATAGGAGAAGGAGCATACCCCAAAAGATTTGACCATATAATAAAACAAGGAGGTTTATTTGAAGTCATTTCAAATAATGCTAGAGTTTACGATTGTTGTGGAACACCTCTTAAAATTAAAAAGGGAAAAATATTAAAAGTAAGTGGGGGAGATTTTTTTCAAGGCGAATATGACGGGCATTCAGGTATGTGGATCCAACAATATATAGATTTTGATGGTCCTGGCCCTGGGTTTTCAACAGAACTTTACATTTTTGAAGAAGACGTAAAGCCTGCTAAAGGTCCTGTACAAGCAGCCAAAGTATATACTAACAACGCCTATAGAGATAATCCTGAAACAGTAAAAAAAGTTGATAAGTACTTAGCCAATTGGCGCGAACAAATAGAGTTTGAAAAGAGAGAAAGGGAAAGAAAAGCTACTATCAGAGCTTTCCAGATCAATGTTTTTATGGGCATATGCGCTTTATTAATTTTATATGGTTTATTTATTTATATAAGAAGAAAGATAAAATTTGCCTGCCGTTTATGTAAAGCATGGAATCCAGATATTAAGAAAGAGCGTAGTGATGGATATACAGAAAAGGTTAGTTCTTATGTAAGACATCCTGTGATGAATAGTGGCGTCCCTACAGGTTCATACGTAAATATTCTTGAGACTCGAGATGTTACACGTTATACAATTACTTATAATTGTACATGTAAAAAATGTGGTCATAATTGGACCTTTTTGGAGTTTAAGTAGTTGATCATTAATTAGTTATGACTGTACAAAAAAGCACTTAGCTTTTAAAACGCTAAGTGCTTTTTTGTTATTTCGCCCGGATTCTTCATTTATAAACTTCTCAAATATTGGATCAGAGCTAAGTACTGTTCGCCCTCTTGGTTGAAACCATCTGGACTAATATGGACAGCATCTGAAGTATACGCTTCGGTTTGCTGAGCGGTCAGCGTCAAAGTTTCGGCTCCCGTATAGTTCTGAAAGGGCTTTTCGTAACTCCGACCGTACCCAAACGTTCGATCTACTGTACTGTGATAGTCTGCCAAGTATATAGATTCAGACTCCCGGTTTTTGTACGTATCAATAAGATTCTTTGCCGCTAACCAGTAGGCTATCTTTCTACGATTAAAAGCCCCTACGCCTTCGTTGCCCTGCTGACCCGAAGAACAGGGAACCCCTACAATGATTTTAACTGAAGGGACGTCTGCTTTGATGGAAGCGATTAAGGCATCATACCGCGTTTTATAGGCAGGCCACGAATTGACAAAGGTTGTACCAGTAGATCCAGCGAAATCATTCGTACCCAACATGATATGAACAATATCAGGAGCGTCAACGCCCCAGCACTGACGATATTTGCCAAAGTTCAGGCCAAAATTCAGCGTTGATTCAGCGATTTCTACCCAAGCAGAACCTGTACTGTAGAAAAACTTACTTTGGGCATTATCGTAAATTACATCATTTGCCCGGTGAACTTTTGGGTACCCAGTTGCAGGGTCAAACTGATCAGCAAAAACGAAACGGTTGTAATCGTAGCCTTGCCCTACCGTATCGGAAAGCCCCGCGTTTGCTTTGATCCAGAATTCAGTATTTCCCTTGTATAAATAACTACCCGCAGTAGGTTGAATGAAGGGGCTATACAGGGATTTATTCAGGACTGAATACGTCTGAAGCAACCACCCCCCCCGGCCTTCGCTTAAGATCGTAGGCGTCGAGGAAGTTGTATTTCTAGTACCTAAGAAAGTAACCCCGCCCGGAACAACCGCCATCAGTCGATTTACAAAGGAACTACGATACGTGTAACTATCCCCGATATTCATAATTTTAACGGGATTCGTATTTGTTGTACCGACACCTATAATCGACGAAGTAAAGGAAAATGCCTGATCGTAATTTGCATCAAGCACTGATCCAATCAAGGCACTAGGCCCCGAAACGGGCGTAAGTTTTAAAGCCCTTCCCGTTTGTTTAGCGTTGGAAATTGACGAAACTGACATATCAACGTGACCCTTCCATTTATCCCATTGCTTCATCATGTTTTCGGGATAAATTGCTAGTTCACGGTTTGTAGGCCAATAGATTTTAGGAGCAATCGTCAGTTCTTCCGCCAGGGGCTTTTCAACAGAAATATTAGCTTTTACGTAGTCGGTTATTGTAGATAAAAGTGTATCCGTAGCCGCGTCCGCTTTTAGCTTAGGGCCACTTTCCATTGCAATCTTATAGTATTCTTCGTATGCCTGATAAGGCAGTGAAGAAGAGCCTTTTTGAAGCTGGAAAATATCCAGATCCTGAATGCTCATGGTAAGCCGGACAAACCTTACCCCTGTTGGTGGCGTGAACGAATACCCAGCCGAACCCATCCCAGGCTGGACCACGGTTTTGTTGGCATCAAAATAAGTCACAAAACGCATACTGCCAGCCGCCCCGGTAGCTTTTCCGTAGTACTCCTGATTTTCGGTTACAGGAATAAAATCTGACAAAGCATACGTAGGATTTGATTGAGTAGATCCGTTTGTATTCATGAAAATACCACTCGTAACTGTAGCTTTATTAAATTTATTTACGCCTGTTTCAACCGTTAAAAAATTGGCTTTCGTGGGCGTTACCGCTCCCGATCCAATCTTATCAGCAGTAACCGCATTATTTTGAATGCTGGACGTTTTTACGTCATTATCGTTCAAATTAACGCCAACCCCCGTAATTTTTACCAAATAAGCTTCATACGCCGTTCCCGTGGAACCTTCTTCCAACTGAAAAACATTCCAGCCACCAGTACCGACGCTAATACGCACAAAATAAGCGTTTGCAGGAACTGTGAAAAATTGATCAGTCCTTGTATTGGATAAGCCTGAAATATAAATCTTTGATGAATCGTAAAAGGCTAATTGGTGCTTGAAGCTGGGGTAGTAAGTTGTTCCAGGGATGACAGGAATGAAATGCGTTGAATTATACGTGGAGTTATCTACCAGATTTCCGTTAGTCGAACTAACATATTTGCCTATAACGTTTCCGGAGTCGTTTATATTGAACTTATTTTTCCCGGGTTTGATAAAATTGGTTTGACTTGGACTGACCGCTTCAACTGCAATTTTATCAGATCCAATAGCACCATTACTTATTTTATCCGCTGTTACCGATCCGCCGGACAGCTTTGAAGCATTAATGCTATTATTGGCTATTTTATTAGCCGTTACAGAATTGTCGGGTATGGCTACGCCAGACAACACTGGCGAAAATGGTTCATAAGCCGTTTTTACAGATCCCAATTCAATCTGGTACGCTTCCACATTTACCAGTGTTGTGGGGATGGACATGCGAACATAAGCGGCATTAGCAGGTGTAGTAAAAGAGCTGGTACTGTCGGTAATATTGATTCCGGAAATGTACGTTTTACTAGCTGTATAGTAAGCCGTTTGACGAATGATAGTCGCCGAATAGGTAGTATTCCCACTAACAGGAATAAGCGAAGTTGCTAAATAAGTAGCATTATCCGCCAGACTCCCTGTGTCAAAACGCACATATTTCCCCGTTACGTTTCCAGGATCGTTTTTATCAAAAAGGTTTTTGCCTGGAACCATGAACGACGTTTTTCCGGGCGTGACTGCCTTATCCGATATTTTGCGACCTGAAATGCTATTATCGCCAACGCTAAAAGGTACCTTGTACCATTGGGTGCCTTGCCTTTTGAGTTTTGCCCCTTCTTCGATCATTTCGCCCGCCAGAAAATTGACACCTGAGAAAGGAGCTGCTCCACCAAAGGTTACATCGAAAAAAGCGGCCTCTGGGAAGGCTGAGGAATTAGCTGTTAACGCAGGCAAATTACTTGCTGCATTCCAAGGGCCTTGAGGAATACCGTCTTTAACTGATTCAGCCGCAGCAATAGCCTGGTTTTTTGCGGTAACCGCCGTTTGTTCGGCTGTCTGTGCCGCTATCAATAGATCCTCCAGTCCGAAATCGCCTACTCCAAAAAGGACTCCCATAACATTAAAATTTTGACTGTGAACGAGTTAATTTTTTACTGTTTCGAGTTTGGTAATCAGGGGTAACATCTCCCGGGTAATCGCTTCCCGCTTATCGGCATCGGCTAGACATTCCTTAATTAGATCAATCTGATCCTGATAAAAATCGAATTGGAAGGCTTGGCTTTTTGCCGGATTCCAAGTGATCAATCCATCGCCTGAGTCCTTCATTTCAAACTGCTGGATTTCTGACAGTGAGAATTCTATCAAATCCGCTACTGACTTGGCCACGAGCATTTTTATTTTGCCGCCCCGCTGGGGCAGTAGCGAAGCGATGATTGCACGATCCGCAATGGTGAGTTCTATCTGAGTCATCTTACCAGTTGTTGTCATAGTTACTTTGGATGTACCATTTGTTGTCCGGAGCGTAGACGATTGTGACGATGCTACCGCCATTGAATTGAAGGTTAGAGCTGGTACCTCTGATGGTATTGATTATATAAAAGGACTCGTTGCGCATGCTCACAAACGCTATCGTTTTGCCAGGGGAAATATTCGAGCTTGCTGAGACTTGGAAACTATTGTCTAGACCGCCTGAAGGTGGATTATTCACGAATACCACGTCGTACAGATCAGGATTAATCGTTGTTAAGCCTGAGCCCGCACTGACGTGTAGGTAAGGCTTACCCGTTAATACAAGCTGGTCAAATTTGGCCTTACCTTCCACAATGAGTGCATAGTCCGCAGACCCATTACCCGAGTTATAGAAGTAGCCAGCAGCCGTAATGCCCGTCGCCGCTGAGAATACGTTGGTACCAATACGGGCCTTAACGGTAGAGCTTTCCAGAACTACGTTGGCTTGACCAATGAAAGCGTTCGAAGCATTCAAATTGGATAGTCCCCCGTCAGCAATCCGCATATTGCCTATCTGGCCCTTAGTAGCGAAGAAAGTTCCGTCCGCCAAAACCCGATAAGGGGCATTTCCTCGATTCTCGTAAGGAGTTCCTGCCCAAAAGCGAATAGATCCGTCAGCTGATGTATTAGAGCCAGAAATTCCAGCCTCTCCAACGTTGTTTTCATTTAAAAGCTCGATTCGTTTTCTGGCCCACATCTCGCCCCCTTGGTTTACCCGGAACGGAGCAATACCCCGATTACCGTACGAGGCGCCGGCCCAGAACCGTATAGAAGCGTCCGTCGTACCTTCTCCGGATATACCAGCCAAAATCGAACCGTTCACGCCAGCCAACTGGATGCGGCCAGAGGTGACAATGCCTCCATCAATGGTCGTAACGGTGTTGTCGTAGTAAGTGCCTTCTACCCAGTCGAGCGGATTAAATGCCTGACCTTCCAGCCGGTTCGCTACCGATCGTAAAAGGATTTTGTCTTCTTTGAGCCAGATGTCCCCAATCTGATAGGGTGGGACGGGATTTGAGGCCCCTACGAACGTAGTCCGCTTGCCATCGGCCGTATCCTGCGCTTTGGCCGCATTGGCCAGGGCCGCCAATGCGTCTTTATCCTTAATAGGATTCCAAGCGTTCGAAGCGCCATCATAGCGGAAAGCCTCGTTGGTATTGGTTTTGTACCAGATGTCGCCTGTATGCTGCGCCCGGTCTTCTGCGGGCCAGGTAGCAGGGTTCGTATCCTGAAACCAGGTTTCCACCTTTTTATTGATTTGCTCCTGCAGCTCCTCTTTATCGCCAGCGTAGACCACATCCACGAAGTCTTTCAGATCCTGATCAACTTCGGCAATGTCTTTTACCGTACCGTCAGAGCGGATGAACTTGATGTAACCAGCTATCTCGCCTGCGTCCAGATCAAAGTAGGTAGTGCCGTCAAAGCTTTGGATGCGTCCCGTTTTGATGAACCGGCCGTTGATGCTGGTAGCCCCGTACGTCAGACTGTACCAGCGAACCCCGAGCGTGGTATCCACCGCATGTAGAACACCTACTAGGAAGTGGTAATAATTCGGATCGTCGTCGGGCTTAATCTGGGCGGTCGAGAAAATGATGTTGCCATCGGAGTAATTCGTCTTGCTGCACTTGGCGTAGATGTAGCGGGCCGCGTTATCTGAGATCGTGTAGGTCTGAATCTGAATCTGCCAAGTACGAATCGTTTCCTCAATCGTATAGTGAGTAAGCGTTCCCGCATTCACCTTTACGACGTTGAAGTTGCCCTGGTAATTAGGCTCGATGACTACATTTAAGATGAACTGCCCCGACTTAGCTCCTACAACCAGCATCATGGTTTCGATGCTCTCGGGCTTGATGTGGCCATCGGTAAAGTAGCCGTCCGTATCGAAAATCATCGACAGCAGCTCCTGGGTGGTACGCCAGCCATAACGTGCCCGGGCCGCGTCCCTGAGGTCATTAATCCGGATAATGGTTTTGGTATCCGAATTATCGGCAATGATCCGCTCAATCAGCGTTACGTTGTACGTATCGGCGATGTTGACCGTATAGCGGTACGGGTATCGCAAATCCCGGTAGAAGGAAATAATGCGACTAGCCTTATCGATGAAAAGGTCAGCGTCCTTGATTTGCAACTGATCACCCAGGGCGTAGAAATTCGTCAGGGCTCCCTCCGTGGCAAAGTCAGAGAGGTACATCTCATCTACCTCAAGGCTGTACTGCACCCGAGGCGCGGAATTGTCATCCAGGTATTCCTGGGCTTTGGCCTGTAGTTCCGCTTCGGCAGTGGCCACGTAGCTATCAGGCATGACAATGTCAAGTAGCACATACTTATCACCGGCGGCAATCGAGAACGCCCCGGAATCACCCGGAAACTCAAGGCCCCGCTCATCCTTGAAGGGTAGGAGCGTGAAGGTTTTACTAGCGTGAGCGTACTTGGCAATCTCGAATTCGTAACCCGCCAAATTGCCTGTGTTGAAATGCACTTTTGCCGATACACCCTGAATCAACCACTTGGTTTGACTGACTTCTTTCCCGTTTACGGTCGTCGTGCTGCCGGGTACGATTTCACTCAGGTCGAAATCCATCCCCGCATCTGTAAAGGTGAGCTTATCACCGCCCAGAGCCGTGACGGTTCCCGTGCGATGCGGGTAGATTTCATCAAAGTTTTTGGAGCCTTCGATAAGTCCAAAGGCGGCTTTGGCGGCGGCATTTTCTAAGTAACTGCCTGACGTGTTCATCCGCAGCCGCGGCGAGAAATTCCGATAATTGGATTTCAGGTTTTTCTCTCCCCCGAACGCATAAAGGCGGGTAATGAAATTCTTATCGGAAACCGTTTCGCGTTTCAAATTGTACAGACCGCCAGCGCGGCCGTACTCGTAAATGTGGCCGAGTAGCTGCCCAACCTTTTTAAAGCTCAGGGTTCGGTTCCCGCCAGCAGAGCGGATGATTTCGAACTCCGTGTTGTATTCCTGACAGATCTTTTGCAGTACGGCCAGACAGTTCTCGTTTGAAAAGGAGAGGGTTTTGACAATGGAAGTCTCAACGCTACCCAGGGTCCACTTTGAGCCGAACACCCGGGTAATGTTATTGATGAGCACGTTAGCAAACATCTGCAAATCACCCGTCAGCGAGAATTCATTGGAGGTATTCACGCCGTTGATATCCGTGTTGAAATACACGACCTTCAATAGCTCGTACTGAGGACCTTCAAAGGTCAGATCGTAGACGAATTTACGGGCGCTGTTTTTGCGGGCAACGGGCATGACGTTGAGTACGTACTCTTCGCCGAAAGCGATTACCTTATCTCCAATTTCAATATCTAGAGGAGCGGTTGATTCAACAGATACGATTACCCGATCTTCCCCCAAAAGCTCACGGTACTGCTGAGCCTTCGTCACGGTGATGACGGGCTCCTGCTGCATGAGTGGTAACTCGGTACCGTTGGCTTTTATGATTACAACTGATTCCATACAATGGGTGCGTTCGAGCTAAATCCGGTCATCTCTTCAATCATGCCAGCAACAATGATGTAATGATCTCCGCCGGTCGTGAAATTGTGGGAAACGGTTTTGTTGGTACCGTAGACGTTACGGGTTTTTGAGCCGTCACCCCAGTAAATGCTGGTCATCCATTTGGAAGTCAGCGTAATCGTAGCGGTGCCAGTACCCGTGAATTTGAGGACCCTTTTAACGGGTTCGGGCTCACGGAGCTTGAGAACGAACGTTCCAACCATAAGGTCATCCGACCATTTTTTCTGCAGGTTGACCGATTCCCGGCAATACACCTCATACACCAGGGGTTTGCTCGAGTGAACCTGAATCATCAGGCGCTGAGTACCCGGTTTGGTGAACTCAGCCAGGAAGTTTTTCACCCGATCCAGAAACTCATCCCGGCCTACGCCCTCAATGAAGCAGGAAAGGGAAATCTCGCGCACATCGTAGCGCGGCCGGTTCAAATCAATTACTTCGCCGTGATATTCGTCCCATTCTACCTTGAAGGGCTCCTTCATATTCAGGTTGTCAATTACCCCATCGGATTCTGACACCCAGACGCCAAAATCTTTGAAATTGCGTCCATTTACTGAGTAGGTAACTTCCATGTTTGCAACGGGAGGGGTAATGATCTCACCGGAATTAATGCCCTGGTAAATCGTCAAATCTTCATAGCTGCTGTGACCCGTCCCGTTGAAAGGGTTGTCGTTGAGCAGACACCAGCCCGTAGGTGCTCCCCATTCGGGCGGAAACTCTTCTGACCCCACAAAACGTGAATTCAGATACACACTGACCTTATCGGTTTCCTGAATGATGGCAACGTAGGTCCAGCTCGTCATGGGGGAGTGTAAATCCACATAGACGTAATTTCCTTCGCCGGGAAACTTGAATAATATCCAGGAAGCATTTGGACCATCCACAAACTCATCAGCGATCACCCAGCAGGTAAAGGTGTATTCGCCATCCAGTGGAATCAGCTTTTGAGTAATCTCAGCCCGCCCCTCTCCAGGAAAATTGACCGCCCGATTTACCCGCCCTTGCGTGAATCGTGCTCCGATGAGAGCCGCGTTCGCCTGGTTATCGGACTGGTCATGCGCCTCATCCGATCCGTCCGGGTCGTTAAATGGGATATCCAGTATTTTATCGTTCTCTGCCATTATCCTGTAATTCCTTTCGAGCGTAGGGGGTCTGATGATTGAATCGAACCCAACTTTTCATCAATGCTTTCCAAAAACCGCATATAGCGAGAATACGCGGCAATTTCGGTAAGCTGAGTTAGTGCCATTTTCATGGTGAATAGCGTTTCTGCACCATTGATCCGGATGGCATTCATCTGGCCAGCAAGGACCGACGCTGTTTCCTCAGATACACCTTTGATAGCTCCAGACAAAGCCTTATTCGCGGCATCTTTACCAGAGGCAGATTTTTGAAAGATGTCAAGGCCATATTTAGCTGCTGCTTCTCGGGCATCCTCCATCATCGCAAACAGCTGGTCCTGTAATGGTTTAGCTTCACTAAAGAATCTACCGAAGTCATCAATCCAGCTGCCGTCACCATCTGGACCGTAAGAGGCAATCATTTCGTCCTGGAGCTTTTTAAAGCTGGCCGAGAAGACCTGATTGAAGATGAGTTGTTTAAGCATGTCTTCAAGGATTTTAGACACGCTATCACCGAAGGCCTGAGCAGCATCTGTACCTTCTTTGAAGGCCGTTACCAGTGAATCCCGTAACGTATTACCCAGGGAGCCGGCCAGCTCAGAAACCACATTCTTAACCTGCTCCTTGGCTTCTTCAATCTGCTGCATCCACTCAATCGTGTTTTGCAACAGAAGTTTCGTATTCTCATCCACCAGGTTCTGATCAATGAGAGTCTGCGCCAGTTCTTCATCGAGTTCTTCCCAGCCGTCGGCGGCCTCTTTGACCAGGTCCGGATACATTTCAAGCAGGGAACCCCACTCATCCTTTTTCTTCTTACCCCCAAAGAGCCCTACGATGCCACCAACAATACCGCCGGCAATGGCTCCAACCGCAGTTCCGATAACGGGGACAATTGAGCCGATAGCCGCCCCGGCCGCTGCGCCAGCACCAATGCCTTTACCAATGTTAGCACCGTCCACGGCGTTTTTCTGGCCAGCTTTGGCCCGACCATTCGTGAGCTTATCCAGTGCTTCCTGATATCCCTCGTTGGCATCATTGAGCTTAGCAATACCGTCCTTAAGCCGGCCTTGGAAATCCTTAACGAAAACCGATTCATTCAGCTCGGACTGTAGCCCAACCTGGTCATTAAGAAGAATGTTGTATTGCTGTTGCTGGGCGATGACTGAGCGGTAATACTCTTCCTCTGCCTGTTTACGCTGGCGAGCTGATGAAGCGATAATATCAATCAACCCAATCACACCCGAGATGCCGGCAGCGATTTTATCCGTTTTGGAAGCTGATTCGTCAAAGGCAATCGTTACCAGGTTGGCCTGGGAGGAAATGCCCGAAAGCAATCGCCCTGTTTCACCTAAGCCACCGTTTACCTGCGAAAGGGCTTCGCCCAGATCACCGGCTAGAGTTGCAAATACCCGGTAGTCGTCAAGTGTTTCCCGATTAAGCTCAAAGCCCAAATCTTTAATTTCATTGGCAGTCTGCTTAAACAGCTCACTTTCTTTACCTACCGTAGTTTCCAGCTCTTTTAGGTAAGCTTTCAGACGAGTAATACGAATCTTTAGTGCTTCCCGGCCCTGGGCATCGATTACCTTATTCAGGTCTTTGAAGGCCTGAGAAGCTTCGGCCTGTTGGATAGCTAAATCTTCATATTCACGCTTTTCAGCCGTGTTGATGGCCTTTAAAGCTTTCTGATATTCGGCCCCTCGATCGTTGTTGAATTTTTTCTCAAGTGCCGCTCTGAGGTCAGCGTATCTCTTTGACACCGCAAGCCGTTGCTCCTCGGATCCGAGAACCTGATTGAGGAATTGCGCCAGTTGCTCTTTACGCTGCTTTTCGGTTGTATTGATTTCCTCAGCTAGTGCCTGTCGGGCTTCAAAGCCGTAATCAGTAGTGTCGCCTTCCAGGCTGTCCTGTTTCGCTTTTAATTCGGTCAGGTAGTCCGTGAGGTTCTTCGCTTCATCTTTGGCACGGGTGAGGCTTTCCCGGAACAGATCGATGGCCGTTTTAGCACCCGTAGCTTCCTGATACTGGATATTCAACGAGACCAGGTTCTTTGAACCCTCAACGGAAATAGTACCCTCGTCCTCAAGGGCTTTGAGCTTACCGATCTCACCTTTAAGGTAATCAGCATACGTATTACCATTTTTGAGCAAATCGCTGAACCGCTCGTCGGCGGATTGTTTATCTACGAACTCAACCCATTTGGTGTAGAGCTCATACTGCTTTTTCTTCTCAGCGAGTTCATCTTCAAAGGTTTTCACCTCAAGGGTTTTCCGGATAGCGGCCGCTTTGCGCTCAGCATCCAGCTTAATGGCGTTTTGCCGGGCCAATACCCCTTTATTGGTTTCAGGGGTTTTATCGATGACCTCCTGGGCTTTCTTAGCTACATTTTCCCAGTAGGAAAGACTACCCATCGGACCAACCTTTTCCGCATCTTTATCGGCTTTAGTCTTCTGGCCCGTCAACCGGTTACGGGATTTCTCAAGGGCATCAATTTGCTTCTGGAACTTATCAAACTCGGCCCGGGAGGTAGCACTCTGGGCCTGCTGCTCTTTAAGAGATTTAATCTGAGCATCGTACCATTCAACCGTTTTAGCTACGGCTTTCTGATTGCCGCCTTCGGTTGCTGTGGTAGCCTTGCCCACTTCGGAAATCGTTTTAACCCGCTCCTTAAGCTTTGCCTGTATGGCATCCTCATCCTTGACGATCCGATCGTTGTACTTTCGGGTAGCATCAGCCGCCTCAGCTCCGAAATTTCGGTTCTGGCTTGGTACGCCCGTCATACTTCCCGTCTGTGTTAAACCGAGTTTCAGCTTTTCAAGGAAAGGCAAATCGTTTTCACCGTCCCGAGCAGCTCGTTGCCGGTTGATTGAATCCGTAAGCTCTTTCTCAATCTCCTGCAGTTCAAGCTTTCGCTTCAAAGCCTCGATGTACGTATTGAGCGCAGTCGTACCGTCGGCGGTAGCAACGTTTTCAAGCGTCAAGGTTTTGAGGTGTTCCGGCGATAACCGAATAAGCTCCTGCAGCTTTTTATTCCGCTCGTCGCGGCTGAGATTCTCGTTGTTGATTTGAGTCTTAAGGACCTCGATTTTTGCAATTTCAGATGACGCCTGTTCCGTGGCTCGGTTCATGGCTTCGCTTAACCGCTCCTGTACTTTTTCTGCCTGGGTTGCCTCGTTGCGGAATACTACCACGGCGGTGATCAACCCCGTAAGTAGGGTAGCGGCCAGAACGTAAGGATTGGCGAGGATAGAAGCATTAAGCGCAGTCTGCGCACGAGTAGCGGCTTGAGATACGACTACTTGAGCGGCTTGGGCTACGGTCAACTGCCGGGTGACCTGAACAGCCACCATGCTGGCTCCATTGAACTTCTTAATCGTCTCGACAGTCGTCATGGCAGCCCTAACCTGTTCAACGACTGCAACGGCAAGAATGGCGGTACGGTAAGCGCCGTACGTGGCCACCATCACTTTGAGAACATCAATGACCTTCTCGTAATTCTCAACCAGGGTAGCGGCTGCACCAATCCCGGAAGCCAGGATACCCTCATTGCTCTTGCCTATTTCGTTAAGCATTCCTTTCCAGGCATCAGAAAGTTGG
Organism: Siphonobacter sp. BAB-5385; assembly: GCF_002261125.1. Taxonomy (NCBI): domain Bacteria; kingdom Pseudomonadati; phylum Bacteroidota; class Cytophagia; order Cytophagales; family Cytophagaceae; genus Siphonobacter; species Siphonobacter sp. BAB-5385. The sequence continues at coordinate 17,886 of NZ_NMPS01000036.1, forward strand.
GCGGTAAGCCCTGTTAACGATTTGGACTGAGCTTCCATAAGGCCGCCGAACATCGAGCCGCTTTTGGTCAAATTATCAATGACCTTTTGCACTTCCGGAAAGCCTACTTTCCCCTGTTCGACCAGATCCCTGACTTTACTTTCGGCTACCCCGAACTGCTTAGCCAGTTCCCGAATCATCGGGATGCCGCGGCCTGTGAACTGATTTAAATCCTGCGTATACAGACGGCCCTGAGTCATCGTGGTACCGTACAGATAAACGATGTCATTTAAAGGGGCTCCAATACCCGCAGCTATATCTCCAAGTTTAACGAGCGCCGGAATAATCTTCTCGGCCTGCTCTCCATATGCAAGTAGCTGCTTAGCCCCTTGTGCAGTATCTGTTAAACCATACGGCGTTTTAGCGGCAAACTGGACTACATCAGCAAGCAAGGCATCTGCTTTTGCCTTACTGCTCAGCATGGTGGTAAAGGCAATCTCCAATTGCTGGTATTGACCTCTTACCTTAATGATTTCACCGGGAAGCTGCTGAAGGGATGCAAACGTCAAATAGCCGGCGGCCAACTGGCTCATCATCTTGAAGCTCTGGCCAATTCTATCGTTCTCAGAACGTACCGTACGGGAATAGCCTTCAAAGCCCCGCTGAGCATCGCTGATTTGACGGTTCAGGATAGGAGGTAAGCCACGGATTGAACCCAAAGCTCCATCAAACGCTCTTACCTCGCTTCTGGCTTTACTCATCTGGCCTGGAACATCGCTCAGCTGAGTAGTAAAGTGTACTGCAGATTGACTAATGCCCTTGAAACCCTTATCGATTTTGCCCGTTTCGTTGGTAACGTACGTTCCGAAACCCAGGATACGACGTTGCATCTCGTCAATCTTTCGATTGAAAAAACTATCGTCGATATCGGCTTCAAAATCGAGTGGTCCCGAATTATTCATGAGTCAAGACTATTGATGTAATTCATGATGTCCTTGGCATTCTGCTTGGTCAGCTTTTTCTTTTCCTTGACCTCTTTCTCTTCCGGCTTAGGCATCTCGTAGCCAGGGGCATCGATGAGAACTCGTTGCATGATTGGCCAGCGAAGTCCCCAGTGCAGGTATTCCCAAGACCAGCCATAATGCGCACAAATGGCCCCGCGCGTACCAAAAGGGCTTTTTAGGCCTTTGGCTCCTTCTTCTCTATCAGATCCGGAGCTGTCGCCCTTGGGTTTGTGGACATCAATCTGATAGAGTTTGTAAAATCCGCGATGTTGCTCATCGTGTTGATCAATAGAGCAATCTGGAATAGCTTGGAAGGGGTTAACCGCCAAAGCAGATACTGCGTCAACACACCCGAGAACAGAGCTATTTTTAGCTTACCGTTGAGAATGCACAGGGCGATGATGCGAGCACAGCGTTTGGCATTCACCAAGGCCAGCCGTTTCGATTCGCCGAGCGGATCCTCTTTAATTCGCTCCTCTGAGAAATCCATCCGGATATACTCAGCGGTGATGTAATCCAGAGTGCCTAAATAGGGTTGCTGGATAATGAAGGTTCGCTCTTTGGTTTTACTCAGGAAGCGTAGCCAGCTCCGAATGGGCGTCTTGAATTTGACGCCGTTTTCGATCAATATGTCGAGCTCTTGTTTTTCAGCCTGTAAGGCATCAAACACTTCAGGATTGACCTCCATAGGTGGGTAATTACATAAAAGCCCCAGAGTGATCCAAGGCTTTTATAGTCGGGGATAATTAAGCCGGATTAGTTGCCTGCATCGTACCGACACCGGCCTTCTTGGGCTTTAGCGGCACAACGGAAATGTCAACCAGGAACATACCTTTGCGGCTAAACTGAGCATTTACTTTGGCTACCAGTGAGCCTCGAGGGATGGTGATAACCAAACCTTCGTGAGGTGTGATTTTAACCGTCTGTTCGATAGAAGGGGTGACATCCGGAGCACTCCACGTTTTCGGAGTACCGGATGAAACAGTACCTCCAAAGATTTTTTGAAGCGTTTCCGCGTCGGGGTCCATGAGTTGCCAGGCGAACGTAGTCCGGCCTTTTTTCATTTTCCGCACAATGGGGTCTTCAACCTCTTCGGCGAAAAACTCATTGACTTCCGGATCATCCTGAGTCATGGTGCAGGAATCCTCGAACGTGTATCCCAGGGAAGTAAGAGTAGTGCCGGGACCTCCGTCAGCAGCTACAGCGCCTACTTCAATTGAGGCTAAACCTAACGTAACTACGCTTGCCATATCAATTTGAAAATAAGGTGATTACGAATTATGAAACTTGAACTCGATTCTAAGATTCAAGTAATGCTGATTGATTTCCTGCTCTCGGAACGTCGTTTGATTACTAATCCAGAAATTCCACTTTTCGGACGAATACCGCTCTTGTAAAGCAGGAACTATGAGGGCTGTAAGCGCTTTGAGGCGGGTGGTATTAGGCTGATACTGGTTCTTTCCGTTGATCTTAATCTGGATATCGGGCACGTACACATTGACGTTTGCTGTACTGCGTTGTACGGAGCCTTGATCAATGGGAAGCGAATTGATTACCACATCTTCCATCTTGGAATCATCAGGTCGGATTTGCTTGTATATCCCACCAGACACAGCGGCTTTGACAGCAGATGTAGCCAGTATGGAATACAATATATCTTCCTGATCAAAGGTGGTTCTCATGCCGCGATTTGCAATTTCAGATCCCGGATCATTCGGGGAAACTCTTTTTCAGCCAGGTGCTCAGCAGAGCTTAACACGTCAAAGCCTTTCGATTCTACCGCAGCCGCGTAATTCATACCAGCCACCACAATGAGAGCATAACCGGTATTGTGCTGCTTAGCTAATTCTCTGGCTAGACCCCTGCCAATCTTTACGCCGTCCTCATCACTTTCAACTGTTCCCGTAACCGACTTGACAAAGGAAGAAGCTATCGTCCTGCCGTTTTTGACAATGATGTAGCCAATACTGTTTCGAAGATTACCGGTTTGATCCTGATAGGTATTAACCGAGCGTGCATGGTTTACGCACATTTCACCCAGATACATCAGCGTCGCTAGAATAGCCTGCTCAATGCGGTCTTTCCGTTGCACAAACGTTGACCGGATTTCTGCCTTGGTGAACTTCGGCTTTATACCCATATCCGGGAGTGTAGTTGATCTTTTGAGAAACGTTTCACTATCGCCGATAAGCGAACTTCTGTACCGTCTCGGACTTCAACCCTGGCCCCGGCTTCCACCTTGGGTGCTTTTTTAGGCAACTGGATGAGTGATTCAAATCGATAAGACGACCCATCAACCAGATTAATGCTCTGGCCCTGTGAGTTAGATTCGTCCCGGCATTTTGAAACGTTTACCCACTCAGACGTACCTTCTACCCAGTCTCCGTTACCATTCTGGTAGCTTTCACTGACTTGAAATACCCAAAGCTCGTATGCATACTGCTTCGCCATAGATTCGAGCGGTCCTGTACAACCGGAGCTGCAGTGAAAACATTTTCGATTTCCAACTGAGCACATAGGTAGTTGTAATAAGTAAGCAGGCTGTTACGGTCATATTTGACCGAAAAGCCGCCCTCAGCTACATCAGCTCGATTCAACAAAACGGGTATGTAATGGGCGATGATTAGGTCAATATCCTTCTTACGATCTTTACTATACGTAGTATCGCCGTTTAAGTCCGAGTCGGTGAGTAGAGTCTCCACCTTAACGGTAGAGAGCTCTACATCCAACTCAGAAAACCTATCAACCAAAACTTCCCGTATTGTTGCCATATAGGGTACTCCGTTAGTCCAGTAAAGGATTTGAACCGCCAGTACCGTTGCCCTCTCCACCCTCGCCGGTATTATCGGCAGGAGGGGTAGGTTCTGCCTGTACTAATTCCCAGTCAGCATCGGCGAATTTTCCGTTCTTAGCCTTCCCTTTTACCGCCTTGAAAACCTCCTGACCTTTCTGCCAAGTATCTCCAATTTTGTAAGGTGGTGTTGGGACTTCGGTGAAAACGGTCTGCTTGTCCTCATCGGTTTTACTAGGGTCCGAGGCTTTTTCACCCCCTTTTTGCTGGATCAGCCCCAGACCAGTTAGAGTCTCCAGACGCTGTCCATCAAAGCTTACTTCTTCGCCTACTTCGTACTTCTTATCGAAGTTGTCCTTATCGCGGAATTCCTGAAGTACCACGTATGTTGACTTTGCCATTATGCTTGAACGGTTTTAGTGTTCAACAGATAGATACCTTCCGCTACGATTACAGGAACAACGCGGGCCTGAGAACTGGTAAATTCAGCCAAGGGCTTGTTGGTGCGGTATTTGGAAACCAGAATGTAATCATCTGACTCTTCGTACACAGCGCCAGCAAAAGGGTGGTTTTTCTCAGCCAAAGTAGCATACGTGAGCATACCAACTTGGGGGCTGGTGATGGCTACAAAAGCACCTTCTTCCCAGGGCTTATACGAGGTTTGAACAGTGTTTTTCTCGAAGATCACCGAACGGTCCACTAGTTCAATCGTAGCTCCAAACTTCCGCTGCAACACTTCATTCACCTGCTCTAAATCAGGAATCGGCATATTTGAACCGACGAATCCTTTAATAAAAGCATACTGCTCTTTCACTTGAGTGGTAGCTGCCATATTCCGGAACGCGAAGCTGTCCGTATAGAATTTGATAATCGCCCGGCCGTCTTTTTTAGACTTGTCGATCATCTTTTGGAGATCATCAAGCGGTTTAGCCGTTGCAGGCGTTGACCACAAGGTGCTAACGCCAAATTTGTTAGCCGTCAAGTACCCGTAATCCAGGCGAATACCTACCCCTACGTTTTTATCGTCTTCTACCAGACCAACGCCCGTAGAAACACCTTGCAGGAAAATAGCTTCGTTACGTTCATGAATACCTGTAATTGCTTTACTGGTATCAGCAAACAACTTAGTGAGAATTTGTTGCTCAGAAGCTTTTAAAGCTACCAGCGTATCCAGATCCGTGAGTTGCTGCTCCGTAAGCTTAAGCTCCATACCCATTTTAGGAATGTCGCCAGAAGCCTTCCCGATTGAATCCCGGATTTTCAGCGGCAATACTGAATCCATGGCCACGATGTCGGCCATAACCCGAGTATTTGAGGCAGAAAGAGCTTCCCATTTACCAGAAACGGAGAATTCTTTACGTAATAGCGTTTTATGCAGGTAAGTTAAGGGGTTACCCGTACCGTTTACCCGCTCAGTTACGCTAATTACAATTGCCGGGAAGTATTTTCTTACCCAGTCTATGAAAAGTGACTGATCCATTTATTTAGTCCTCCCGGAAATCGATAAGAGGCAGAGCGGTTTTAACTGCTGCCAGGATTGATGACATAGGAAAAGGGGCCGCAGCAGGGTTTACTCGACCGTGAGTAACGATTCCCGCCATTGCTTTTTTGGTTGGAATGCTGGAAATCAGAACACCAACGTACTCATGCCCGGTTGGTAAAGCGGCATACGCCGTGGCTCCAACGTTTAAAGGCATGGGTTTAAATTCCTTAGTGGCAGTTTCCCGGATGATCATATGCCCAGCCTGAATGACGGTAGGCGTAAAACCAGTTACATCCAGTGTTCGACCGCCCGGGATGGTATCAAGTACCAGGGGAACAACTACAGAGTCCTTGCCTGAGACGATTGACGTTGGATCGTTGATGAGATTCGTTGTTGCCATGTTTAAATCGCGTTCATTACGCCCTTAACGACAGCATCGTCCTTCGATGCCACCTTAACAGAGCTAGATCCTGACTGGGCGGGTTTTGTGACGCTGCCAAGTCCAGTGTTAGCTTCTGTTTGCTGAAAGTCTGCCCCATCAGTTTTCACATCTGCTAAGAAAGCGTCGAACTCGTCATCATTGGCGAAGGCCATTTTGCTAAAGTTCTTCTCGACGATCTTCTTGTAGGTGTCCGAAAAGCCAGAAAGCGTTTCAGCGAGTTTACTTTTCCGAGTGTCCGTTTGCTTACCCGTTTCGATTGCACCTAAGCGCTGATCTACTTTATCAGAGTATGCTTTGAACCAAGCGGGCATTTCTTCCGTACCACTCTCTTTTTGGGGTTCCTCGACTTTAGCGTTGTCCGGTTTTGGCTGCTCTTGCTTCTTTTTATCGAAGGCTTCTTTGGCACGTTCACGATCATCGTGTTTAGCCATATCGGCAAAAGGAAACAACTCATTAAGCTCGTCCAGCTTATCGTCGATTTCAGATTCTTCACTCACCTTAAGTTTGTCCGCAATTGCGTCCATCCTTTTTTCTGAAAGATTAACGCCTGAGAATTTAGCCTTCAGTCGCTCCTTTATTTTATCCTTCATTATTTGGCTTATTAGTGTTTTTATTAGCTGGACACAAAAATATAAATAAAAAATACTTTGCAAATATTTTTTGATACTTTCGTTTGTGTTAAGTATTTAATAATCAGATAGTTAATGGTAAATAGTGACTTCTTTGGAAATAAATAAATAATTATAATAAGAAAGATTATTTGGTTAATTATGGCTTATGAATCAATTAATTATAGGCTGATTTTATTGATTATGTATTCGCTTGTTTTGTGTTTATGAACAGTATTGAACTCGTTAAAATATTTGCAAATGGCTGACAAAAAGTACTTCGCAATTGAGCAGACAAACGGAACGCCGACCAGCGTTCAGGAGATTTCTGCCGATAAGTACCAGCAGGCAGTAAAAGGAGAGACGCCGGGTAAGCAAATCAAGATTAAGCTCTTTGCCAGCGATGCTACGAACCTCAAAGCCCAGGTTGGCAACGTCGAAGAAGGAGCGAAACTGAACTGGTCGATTTATGAAGGAGACGCTTACGTAGCCAACCCTAAGTTCATCGAAGGCGATCGGGAAAACCTAGAAGTGAAGAACACCTTCGTAGAGATCGACCTTAATCCTTTCAAGAGCAAGCTGCGTAACGGGGTAAGTTACCGGTTGTATCTGGCCCTACCCGGCGTACAAGGGTTAGAAGCTTTCATTGATTTTGCGTACGAAGCGGGTGAGCTGAGTAAGAAGATTGAGATTCATAACGCCGAGATGGACGGTTATTCTGTATTGGCGGGTCTATCCAATTACGGCTCTGCAGAACGCTTTAATTGGTCAGTAAGCAGGGGCGACGCTTACAAAGGCGGCGAATTCATTCATGGTTGGAACGACGGCCGTTTGAAAGTTGATGCTGAAGGTGATATCGAAGTATCCTTATACGATAAACGGGAGGTTTTGAAAGATGGCGAGACGTTACGGCTCTACGTAAATGATTACGCCAATCCAAAAGAAACCGAAAACTTCGCGGATTTCATCTACAAAGCTCCAATCGTAGAAGAGCCCGATGAAACTGGCGAGCACAGCCAGCCGGGAAAGCCTAACGGGCCTAATAAGCCCGTAGAACCGCAGCCCGAAACTCAAGAAGGTGAAATACGAGCTATTAAGTACGACCCTTCTAAAGGATTAGAGCAAATCCCCGTTTACCGTTTGGCAGATGGGGCCATCAACATTCTGCAATCAGACGTTCCGTTTCCCGTACAAGCCGAGTTTGCCCGCAAAGGCATGATTACCCATATGCACCTGAATCTGGATGCGGTGTACGGGGGGCCTTATAATGATAAATGGAATCCTAAGGGGTTGAAATATGAGCAAATGGGCGAGCTCATGAAAGCCTACAATATTCCTAAGCACATCGGGGCTTACCGAATGATGTACCAGAATGCCTTGGATGATATTTGGCCCCGCAAACCACGTTTAGCAAACGGCGAAGAAGACCCCAATCCATTTCCAAACAGCCAGCACGAGCTAAATGAACGCGTGGCTGGCTATCTCATGGGCATCATGCAGGCCGTTGGCTGGGGTGACCGCCCGGCAATTCTGGATCTCGACTTTGAAAGCGGTGATTTCTTTACCTGGGGCGGCGTTCAGGCCATCGCTCAGGCGGTTAAATACTCCCGTAAGAAATTTCCGAACCAACGCTTTCTGGTTTACGCGGGAGCTCACAGCAATAACGCCGTTGAAGGTGGGGGCAGTCCCAACCGGCCAGAGCTACACGTTGGCCCTGGTCCTCGATTTGAAGCTTTCCGCGGAGCAGGTGTAGACATTACGCAGGGTACCGTTCCTTACTTCCGTACGCCGCGACAGGAATGGGATAACCCGCCACACTATGAATCAGTAATCGGTTCCGGCAAGCCCTACGCTTCTGAAAAAGAGTACGGCCTAAAATCAATCATCAAAACAATCGGTGCTAAACTGGATTGGACCGATGGCTTCTTGCGTACGCTGCCTGCTGGATACAAACCTTCTGTATTTGAATGGTACATGCCAGTTTATGAAGGTGGGGACAATGGTGAAGAACGTCGATACTACGATAACGGCGAAGTCTGGACTTCCTGGAACTGGTTACAAGTAGGTGAGTGGATTCAGGAGAGCTTCCCGGTGTGGGCGGGTGTTACAGGAACCTACCGCTTTGGGGGCGGTGCTCACCTGTGGACCGACGGCCGCCCCTGGCTTCCCTCAAACTATGCCTTAGAGCTGGGCAAAGTTCGTCTGTATTCCTATAACGAGTTCCTGAACAATCCGGCTACCCAGTACAACATCCAGCTTGAATTCAGCCTCGACGGTGGCAAGACCTGGGTGAAAGACACTCCACGTACCGGAACAAATCCAGATGCACACTTGGAACCCCGAGGCTTTATCAGGGCGGCTTATCTAAAGGGCAAACTCTGGGTAGTAGCTACTGCTGGTCAGCCCTTCCATAACGCTGGTAAACCGCAACAGGTACTTATTCGGTACAACGGAAAGACGTTCAATCGGACGCTCGAGCCGCTTACCGTTCACTCTTTTACGGTTGAAATCTGATGAAAAAGATCAGCACCTTCGTAAGCTACAAAGAGGCTACAGCCAGTGCTACGGCGGCTCGACTAGGCATCGATAATACACCTGGCACTGAGACGCTGAAACGAATGGCTTACGTGGCCGACCGGGTGCATACGCCGCTTCGGGAACACTTCAATATACCGATCCCAGTTACGTCCTTTTATCGGTCTTCTAAACTGAATTCTGCTATTGGCGGCGCTCGCAGTTCGCAGCACGTAAAAGGTGAAGCGATGGATCTGGACCTTGGCTCGGGCGTAAACGGCGTACAGAATCGGGACTTATTCGAGTACATCCGAAAGTATCTGGCTTTTGATCAGCTCATCTGGGAATTCGGTACGGGCGAAGATCCGGACTGGGTGCATGTATCACTCGTAAAAGAGGGCAACAGACGTGAAATCCTCAAGGCTACCAAGGTAAACGGGAAGACTACCTACGTGCCCTACAACTAATTACCCACTCCTAAGACTGGCTAGCCGCTGATAGAATGAAAGAATTTATTGGGATTGACCTACCCTTGCTTATAGCTATTCTCGTGGGCTCCCTTGTCGGGATCGCTGGCGGCAACATGGCTTTCTGGGTAGACCTAGCACAACACGGCAAAATGAAAGAATTAGGATATGCGGCCCTGCTGGGGTTTATCAATATCATCATCGGAGGGCTAACGGCCATATTCATGACTCCGCTTGCCCTTCTGATCGTCACAAAAGCGATCAACGCCTTGCCTTGGGTTGTCAAAGAGTGGGTGTTTCCACTGGCTCTTATGCCTGGCTTTGCCTTCATGATGGGCCTTCTGGGGATGAACATCGCCAAACTGCTCATCCGCTGGGGTACCAAATTCGAACTGGATCCGGTACGGGCCATTGCCGCCCTACGCCGCGGATATGACGCTATGGTCCAACAACCTAAAACCGATAAAGACGATGAACAAGATATTTAAATGGGTAAGTGAAATCTGGTGGCCCTGGACTAAAGGACTACTAAAAAAGTGGGGGATTGCGATATGGGACTGGGTAGATGACCATAAAGGCCGCATCCTTTTTGCAGCTATCATTTTCGCTGTGATGACAATAGCCACGTACTATGGCATTGATGCAAAACGGGCTTACGATCGTCGGCAAATCGAAAAGCTTAAGAACGAAAAGTTGATTGAGCAGAAGAAAAATGATTCTCTACGGGTCGTTATCGCCGATACCGTCAAAGCCAAAAACTTTCAATTGGACTCTGTACTGACCACTTTCAATGAAATCACTGACAGCATTCGCCGCGGCAATGACTCTCTGGCTCGTCTGTATCTCAGGGAGCGAATCTACCGCTCAAGACAAGCCCAGCAGTCCAGAAAAACAGGTTCTCGTTGACGAGTGGTACCTAAGAGCCTTAGAGGACTCAGCCATTCTATACGAGGCTATAAAACCGGTGGCCTTCGCCAGCAGTGAAGCCCTAAGAGCTACTCGTATGGCCCTTGAACTTGAAAAGCGGGGCCGCGGCCTTGCTGACGAGCTGAGTGATCTTGACCGCCGGCTCTGGAAAATGAATGAAGCCGATCTACGCCGGCAGATTAAACGCCTTAAGCTGGTTGGCAAACTTAAAGGGGCTGGCGGCGTACTGGTGGGGGCGGGAGTAATCATCTTAACTGTTAAATGAAACCTCTATGGAGCACGAATACTATTTGGCAATCACGTCTTTCGCGGGTATGGTGGTTTGCACGGTTGCCTTTGCTTGGGTTTGTACGAGAAAAAAGGGAAACGCATAAAAGTATGTCATCACCATTTAAAACCTACCTCAAGTTTGTCCAGATTCGGGACACAGGGAAGACGAAAATATTTGAAGTGCAGAGTCTGCGATACGGCAATAAGCTGGCAGAGATCAAATACTACGGCGCTTGGCGGAAGTACACCTTATTACCTGAGGCCCATACACTCTTTGATTGCAAGTGCCTTCAGGAAATTACAGATTTCATGAATAGCCTAATGGAGGAAAGACGCCATGGCAGAAGTTAAATTATCGGAAAAACAGAAGCGGTTTTGCGATGAGTACCTGATTGATTTGAACGGTACTCAGGCGGCTATCCGTGCCGGCTATTCGCTTCGGACGGCCAATGAGCAGGCTGCCCAGCTGCTTCAACGTCCACACATCAAAGCTTATATCGAGGAAAGAAAATCCCAGCTTAATCAGCAGCTTGAAAATAAGTACTTGATCAATAAAGAGCGGGTGCTGCTTGAATACGCTCGAATTGCCTTCGCTGATCTTCGGTGTTATTTCAATGAAAATGGTTCGCTTAAAGAGGTAGTAGATCTAACCGAAGATGAAGCCGCCGCCTTGGCTAGCTCCGAGACCGAAGAAATGAAGGAAATGGGCATTCCTATTGGCGAGACTAAAAAGATCAAGCTCTGGGACAAGCTCAGAGCCTTGGAAGGCATTCGAAAGGTAATGGGTTACGACGCCCCAGTCAAGCAGGATCATACCACGAAAGGAGAGAGTCTGAATAAGGGGTTTGGTGATTTCTTACAGCAAGTAAACCAGGTAAAATGAGTGAACAGGAATTCGAAAAGCAGGGAGAGAATCAGGTCCGTGCTTGGACAGAGGACTGGTGCAAATTTGCCCGAGAAGCTTTGAGCGTTAATCTGGACAAAGAGCAGGAAGCTATACTTTCCAGCGTACAACATAATCCGCGTACATCCGTGGCATCTGGTACGGCTCGCGGTAAAGACTTCGTAACGGCCGTAGCCGCGATTTGCTTTATGTACCTGACGCCGAAATGGCGAGGCAAAGAGCTTATCGAAAACACGAAAGTAGCCCTTACGGCTCCGACCGATCGTCAGGTGAAAAACATCATGATGCCTGAGATTTCGCGGCTTTTCAACCGGGCCAAGCGAAACGGGGTGCTGTTCCCGGGTCGGCTTAACGCCTACGACATTCGAACCGATAACGAAGAGTGGTTTCTCACGGGTTTTAAAGCGGATGAACACAATCACGAGGCATGGTCTGGCTTTCATGCCGTAAACACCATGTTCGCTATCACGGAGGCTTCTGGTATTTCAGACGATACGTTTGCAGCTATAGAAGGTAACCTACAAGGCAACTCCCGGATCCTGATCGTATTCAACCCTAACACTACGATCGGATACGCCGCTAAAAGCCAGAAAGGCGAACGCTGGTCCCGGTTCCGGCTTTCCTCTCTTTCCGCGCCTAACGTACTGGCCAAAAAGCAAATCATTCCGGGTCAGGTTGATTACGAGTGGGTGAAGGATAAGCTGGAACTCTGGGCCAAAGAAATACGCCCGGACGAGTTCACCGAGGAAGAAGACGATTTCGAGTTCGACGGTAAGCTATACCGCCCCGAGGACTTATGCCGAATTAAGATTCTTGGCAAATTTCCTAAAGTAGGCGAGGACTCGTTGATACCCGAGCAGTGGATTGAACTGGCTAACCAACGCTGGGAAAAATACCATAAAACCTACCGCGTCAATCAGTATCCGGGCCTGCAGCGTATCGGCGTTGACGTAGCAGGCATGGGCCGAGATAGTTCCTGCTTCGTTCATCGGCATGACAACATCGTAAGCAAGATCCGGAAGAAGAACTCCGGCGGCCGGGCTAACCACATGGAAATTGCCGGAGCCGTGAAGCATCATCTGGATAAAGATAAACGGGCCATTGCCCTAATCGATACCATCGGCGAAGGAGCTGGCGTGTACTCCCGTCTGGAAGAGTTGGGCCTAGTCGAACAAATCGCTTCTTGTAAGTACAGCGAAGCAGCTAAGGACGAAAGCGAAGAACTCCTAACCGATGTCACAGGCCAGTACAAATTTGCCAATATGCGGGCTTATCTGTTCTGGGCCGTACGGGATTGGCTTAACCCTCGTAATAACCAGAACGCCATGCTTCCTCCAAGGGCTTCACTGCTGGAGGAAGCAACTGAAATCAAATGGAAGTTTCAATCGAATGGCTCCATCATCATCGAACCGAAAGACGAAATAGTCAAACGTCTAAGCCGCTCACCGGATGAATTTGACGCCCTGGCTAACACCTTCTACCCAGCTACTGTATCAGCACCTCAGAATTTAACCGGAATGTTTTTCTAATCACAGCTATGAACCTAACTGACTTAAAAGCCGCAATCGTCAAAGGCAAGGATATTAAAAAAGCAGTCGAGCTGCTGAAAGGTAAACGCACACTTCCCACGGTAGAAGAGTTTAAAAAGCAATACGACGTTAAGCGGCATGAGGTGTTTGATACGGCCAAACGTCCTGATAAACCTTTAGCCGATGGTGGCGTCGAGAAAGTGAATCGTTTAGGTTTCTCATTCCAGGAGCTTATCACCGAGCGGGCGGTAAGCTTTCTATTTGGTCTTCCTCCTAAAGTAGTCTGCGATCCCCAGGGAGAAGGACAAAAGAAGGTGCTGGGAGCAATCAACCGCATTTTCAAGGATAATAAAATTTCCAGCTTCAACGCAGAAATCGCCCTAGAGATGTTCAAATCCACGGAAGTGGCGGAGTGCTGGTTTCCGGTTAAGAAAGACGCTGAGCACGAGGATTACGGCTTTAAAACGCCCTTCAAGCTTCGGGTTATGGCATTTAATCCCTGGGACGGGAACGAGCTGTATCCGCTTTTTGACGAAACGGGCGATATGATCGCTTTCAGTCGAGCCTATATCCTTCTCGATGACGAAGGCAAAAAGATCAACTACTTCGAAACTTACACGGAAGCCGAAAAGATTATCTGGAAAGAAGGGGCTGCAGGTGAGTGGGAGGAAGTTTCCCGGGAGAACAACGTCATTGGCAAAATACCCATTGTATACGGCCGTCAGAAGGAGGTCGAATGGTCAAACGTTGAATCGATCATTAAACGCCTAGAATATTTGCTTTCCAACTTTGCCGATACAGACGATTACCACGGATCCCCGACGATTTTAGTTACTGGTGAGCTGACAAACATGGCTAAAAAGGGCGAAACGGGTAAGCTGCTTCAAGCCAAAAACGGGGCCAAAGCTGAATACCTTTCCTGGAACCATGCCCCGGAGGCTATTAAGCTTGAAATCGAAACGCTGCTCCGGTTTTTATTCTCATTGACCCAAACGCCTGACATTTCTTTTGAGGCGGTGAAAGGTTTAGGAGAAATCAGCGGCGTAGCACTTAAAATGCTCTTTCTCGATGCCCACTTGAAGGTCAAAAAGAAGCAACGGGTCTTCGATGCGTACCTCGAGCGTCGTACCAATATCGTGAAAGCCTTCGTGGGCATGATGGCAACTAGCCTAAAGGCTGACGTTTCGGCGATTGATATCGAAACCGAGATTCAACCCTTCATCATTGACGATGAGGCAGGTCTGGTGAGCCGTTTGGTGACGGCCAACGGCGGAAAACCGCTCATCTCAAAGAAGACCGCTACGGCTCTTTCCGGCTTGGTTGATAACGTCGATGAGGAGATGAAGCAAATGCAGGTAGAAAGCCAGCAGGAGCGGAGTTTTGATGTCACCGAATCCGCGTTCTAATGGCCAAACAAGCGTTCAAAGTATCTGACTGGGAGCTTCGGCACTTCATGCGTACTGAGCAGTACGCCAATCGGATTACGGCCATTTATGAGGCAGTGGTCAGGGAAATAACCCGCTTAGGCAAATCGCTAAAAGTTGACCCTGAGAAGCTTTTTTCCTTTGATGACTATCCGGTAATACGAGAACAGGTAAAGAAGCTCTTAGCCGATATGGCTGAACGAATCGAAGCTGTGACGCTGGAAGGCACTCAGGCAGAATGGGAGTTTGCCAATTTGAAAAACGATGCGTTGGTGGCCTCGGTACTCGATACGACGAAGATTCCCGCCAAGTTGCTAGCCCGCTACGAGGCTCAGAACCTCTCAGCCCTTGCCACCTTCCAAAAACGAAAAGTGTCCGGAATGAATCTGTCCAGTCGCGTCTGGAACTATACCCAACAGTTCAAGGAAGAAATGGAGCTGGCTCTCGACATCGGCATCGGGGAGGGCCGGTCTGCTGATGAGCTAAGCCGCGATGTCCGCGAATACCTCAACGAGCCAGACAAGCTCTTTCGCCGGGTGCGCAACAAGCGTGGCCAGCTGGTGCTCTCTAAAGCGGCCAAAGCCTACCATCCCGGCCAGGGCGTATATCGTAGTTCGTATAAGAACGCGCAACGCATGACCCGGACGGAAATTAATATGGCTTACCGGGCCTCGGATCATGAGCGCTGGAATCAGCTTGATTTCGTAGTCGGAATTGAGGTGCGCCGGTCAAACAATCCGTATCCCTGCGATGTCTGCGAACCGTTGAAGGGCAGGTACCCTAAAAACTTTAAGTTCGTCGGCTGGCACCCTAACTGCAGATGCTACGTTGTTTCTATCCTTGCCACGTCCGAGGAGATGCGTACGCTTACCCAAATGATCCTCAACGGAGAAGACCTTTCTCAATTCAAATCGGGGAACCTGGTTACTGAAATGCCGCAGGGCTTCACTGACTGGGTGGATCAGAACCGGAAACGGCTGCTTAGGGCTAAAAGTCAACCCTACTTTATCCGCGATAATTTCAACGAAGGTAGAATTGACAAGGGATTACGATTTACCTATAAATAGGTATTCAAATTGCTTCTGAGATTTAGCTTATTGCATAGGTAGAAACAAAAACCTATGTTAATAATGACAAAAGATGAGATTACTAAAGCTGTAATTGAGGTGATTTCCCAAAACAGTAGATACACTGTTGATGAAATAAAGGTGCCGGCTAGATTGGATAAATACATTTCATCGTCATCTAAAGCAAGACTAGGTAGAAGGTTGGGTGAAAAATTCTCAATGATAAGTTCAACTTTGTTGACAAATAAGCTGTATGCAAGCTTAACAACTGTTGAGAGTGTCATTGATTATATTGATGCATTATATAATCCTATTGTATTGCCTATCCTATGAAAAGACTATTGATTTATCTGGTTCTATTTATGATCGATTTTGTCGCTTTTGGGCAAGATAATATATTTTCCATAGGTTATGGTAAGACATACGTCGGAGATGATTCAACATCTTTTAATGTTCTAATAGATCTTAATAGAACTCCGGGTGTTTCCGAATCGGCTGGTGGATTTTATTTTGTTAATAGACCTTTTAAGGGAAGTAAGTGGGGTTATTATTTTAAGCCCACTATGGATATAAATGTAGGTACATCTATAGCCAGCTCTCCTAATAATATATCTTTAGGATTGATGAATGGGTTTGCCTATGATTTTGAAAAGACTAGCCTTGGTGTTTTTACTTTTTTATGCGAAATGGGTCCAGAATTTGTAAGTAGTAGGGATTTGAAGAAAAGTTTAACTTACTTTTCATTTTCACCATTGATTGACTATGAAATATGGCAAAATGGGGGATTTCATGCAATCATTGGAGCATCTATTGCAAATGGATTTAGAGCAAATCCTGAGCAAGATAAAGCGTATTATGGAAGGCTTACTTTTCCCTTGTTTATAAAAGGAGAATTAATAAAAGCTAGTGCAAAAGTCGAAGGAAATGACATGGAGTTTAAAGTAATAAAAATTTCAGGTAGATTTAAATATAATTGGATTTTTAGTGATAAATCTGGAGATTTATTGCACAACAGACTGTTTTATAATACCATAAAGGCTGATATTTATTTTCATCCATTCTTTGGGTTGAACTTAACATATAATAAAGGTTTTGAAGAGCCTTTGTTTAAAGAGAATCACTCATTCTCTATAGGTCTTACTTTTGCAAGAAAATTTTAAATAGCTTATAGTAAGTCCTTTCCCATCCTTATTTCAAAGGTACGCCGCAAAGCATCTTTTGGTCACACTCGCCGTTGAGGAAATCCACCGCCAATACGGCAATCGCTCGCCCCTGTACGGTTTCAAGCTTATCAATGCCCTCGTAGGTTTGTCGATCCTCGGCTAAGATGTCGACAGCCTCAGTGTAACCTTCCTTCTGGGGGAAATTAGCCGCTTTGGTAATGCCAAGTTGATCGAGTTTCTTCCTAATCTCCTCAATGGCTTTTTCGATTTGATTTTCAGTTGGTTTCATTGAATATCAAAGGTTTTAATTCAGATATCGTTTTTTCTATATTGTTTTTAATATCATGTATTGCTAAATAGGCTTGCTCATTATGCGATACTAAAGGTGTAAGTAAACTTCTGCATTTTTTTAATTGCATTAATTGCTTTAAATATCTTTTATTTTGGATTTCGTTCCCGTCTGTAATAGCTAGTATTAAAGGGATGATAATTTTTTTATCATAAAGAGAAAAATCTACTTTTCCATCGTTCGTACATGTATTTATTTCATTGTCGGTATATTTTCTTAAAATTTCTTGAGTGTTTTTGTATGTAATAGTATCTGGTGATTCAATAACCAATGTTTCCATAGCATAATTAATATTTTTCTGAAAGCTTTCAATAAACTTCATCTTTAAAGAAAAATCTTCTTTTGTTGCATCTTGCATTAATTTTTCTAATTTGCTATACTGCATTTTGATATTATCAATCAGAGCATAAATACTATTTATTCTAGAAATATTCGACTGGTTAGTTAATGTCTCATATAGAGAATCTTGATTGATTTTATCAATTAATCTTGTGAGGAAATTGTTTTCAAGTAATACGTATTTAGGGAAATATGTTTTAGAAGTTTTTTCGTAACCTTCTCTCATAGAATCTAAACCATCAAAATTTGCTTTAATAGTTGCCAAAGATTCTCTTATCAAAAAATAAAAATGTTGAATTTGCTGTTGTTCTCTTCGTAGTTTTTCTTCTTCTCTTACCTGTGCTTCAACCTCTTTACCTTTTTTAAAAACCCAAATAGCACCTCCAACACCAATTCCTGCCCCAATCAAAGAACCCAAAAAAGTAGCACTAACACTCCACCAGTCTGTTCCACCTGATCCGCCAAACTCACCTGACTGAAAGTAAAAATCAAACATCTAAGTATGTAGGTTAATTAGAACCCCAATATACTGAAATACTGAGCAACCTCATAGGCGTCTTGGGATGAATGGCGATACTCCCAGTCAATGTGGATTTTATAAATGCCGGATTTGTAAGTAATCCAGAAAAGGATACCCCCACCTTGCCCCTGAAAAGGCACTTATTGTTGAATAACCATTATCTGGCAAAACACTATGGAAGATCAAATCGAAAAGGCTGCTAATCACTTCATTGAATTGTACGCCGAACAAATTAGAAATAATCAGATGACTGAAGACACTCTTCACGAGTGGTGGACTCAAACTCGTGACAAGTATGGGGACGTTGATTATGACGATGTAAAAGCTACTAT
>NZ_NMPS01000037.1:0-619 GCF_002261125.1 Siphonobacter sp. BAB-5385
AAACTGTCCTGTAGCTGTGCTAGGCGGCTTCTGTCGCCTCCGATCACATCGCGGGCGGATAGCTTATTTCCCTTCTTGCCTTGGGTAATCGGGACGATAACTGCATGAATGTGGGGAGTCTGCTCGTCCTTGTGAACCGTGAAGTTGACCAGGTTGACTTTACCGAAGTTCTCCTCAAGCCATTCTTTAGACCGGGCTTCGAAGTTCTTCCATAGCTCCACGTTACCCCGTAAACCGACTTTACCCGAGGCATCTACGGTTTTCTGATAGTTAAACGCCTCCGGGCTGGCCGTGAGTAGGAACTCCACGCCATAGACCCCGTTCGCGCGGACTTTATCAATACCGGCTTGCTGGAGCCGGGTATTGATGTCGGCCCACAAGTCGCCGCTACCAACCGGGCGGCTGTTATATCCCTGAAGCTGCTGGTCTGCATTGGGTACCTCCATCTTCCGCTCGAGGTGGTTATTGAGGCCGCCGATACTGCCGGCACTCGACAGCTTAGCCGTACGCATGATCGCAAAAGCCATAGGCAAAAATGGTTGAGTGGAAAGGGGTGCAGGTTCTCCTGCCGAACGAACATTTTTGGGGATTGATCGGAGCGTAAGCGGAGATCAATCCC